>DASXEF010001037.1:0-1978 GCA_036490255.1 Kofleriaceae bacterium | reverse complement strand
CGGCCTGCTGTACGTGCAGGGCAAGTTCGAGCGCATGCTCGAGCCGGGTCGTCACGCGTTTTGGAACCACCAGAACGCGCGCGTCGTGGTCATCGTGGTCGATACGCGCGTGCAGCAGCTCAAGATCGAGGGTCAGGAGCTGATGACGCGCGACAAGGTCACGCTGCGCCTGACGCTGACGGCCGAGTACGCGCCGCAGGACGCGCCGACGACGGCACACGCCGTCGCCGACGTGAAGGAGGCGCTGTACCTCGCGGTGCAGCTCGCGGCTCGCGAGTTCGTCGCGGGTGTCACGCTCGACGAGCTGCTCGAGGGCAAGGGCGCGTTCAACGCGTTCCTCGAGGGTCAGGTCGCACCGCGCGCGGAGCAGTTCGGCGTGCGCCTGCACCGCGTCGGCGTAAAAGACGTGATCCTGCCGGGCGAGATGAAGACGCTGCTCAACAAGGTGATCGAGGCCGAGAAGGTCGCGGCTGCCAACGTGATCACGCGTCGCGAGGACGCGGCTGCGACCCGCAACATGGCGCAGACCGCAAAGGTCATCGCCGACAACCCGGTGCTGATGCGTCTGAAGGAGCTCGAGACCATGCGCGATATCGCCGAGAAGATCGACGAGATCAAGCTGATCGTGGGCGCCGACGGCCTCAAGCAGCTGTTCGCGACAAACCCCAACAACTAACCGACGCCGGGCACGGTCCCGGCGTTTGCTATTTTCGGATCGTCGCGGTCGGAATGCGATCGGCGAACGTGCGATCGATGATGCGAATCGCGTCGATCAGATCGAACAGCAGCGTCGCGACGAATAGCGCGACGTAGAGAATGGCGCCGGGATGCACGACGAGCTGGCGGATCAGCCACAGCTCGACGGCGGCGATCGCGAGTGCGCGCTTGTACGCGCCGGCCGAGAGATGCGCCGAGCCGAACGTGATGAACACGGAGAGCATCACGGCAATCCCGATCCGTTTGCGCCGCTCGAGCCGGATCGAGACGTCTTCGCCGTCGTCGTCTTCATCGACTTCGGGCTGCGCCGCTGATTGAAACTCGACGAGCAGGTCGTGCGCGCGCTCGGCATCGGCGGCATCGACGCTGATGTCGAGCGAGATGAAGCCGCCGCCGAGGCCGCCGAGGATCGCGGCGTGCTGCTCGCCGTTGATCGCGACCGGGATGTCATGGGCGTCGAACAAGCTGCGCAACAGCGTCGCTTCCGCGGGATTGGCCGCTTGTCCGATTCGCACGCGCTCGCTCATGTCCCGCTATACTCGCACGATGTTCGCGTGGGCGGTGATTCGTGATGAGAGCGGAAACGTGTTGTCGCCGGCGCTCGGGCGAGCGTGGCACGGAAATGTCTGTGTCGCGAGGCTCGTGTTCGCGAACCCGATCCTCGTGATCTGGCCCGACGGTGCACGCGCTCGTCGCGCGCCGCGCTGGCCCGACGTGCTCGGCGATTGGCAAGACATCAATGAAGAGGCGCTGTTTCCGAATGCCGAGCAGCCGGTGCTCGGCGAGGAGCTCAGCGGGCTCGGTGCGCCGACGTTGTGCGCGCATGCAGGACCCGGCTTCGCGACCGGCAGTGTCGGCTGGTACGAGCGCGGCGCGCTGATCAGCTACGAGCACGTCGGCGGCTCGTCGGTCGCGTGGGATCCCGAAGATGGCCTCGGCCGGCCGTTCGATGGCACCGCGGCATCGATCGCCGCGCTCGGTGGCAAACGCGTCGCAAAATTGTTTGGTTCCGACGCGACCGCCGACGTGCTCGAGCGCCAGCAGCTCGCGAATCGCGCGGTCGGCGGCGTGCTGCTGACGCGCGCGTTGCATCGCATGCTCGGCGGCAAACCGCCGGACCTCGACGATCTCGCGGGCATGGTCGCGAACGCGCCGATCACGCGCGTGACCGTGTAAGGTCCACCGCGGTGGAAAAGCTCACACAGGAAGTCGTTCCGATCTTGATCCTGTGCGCGGCGATCTTCTTCGTCGTGCGGCGACT
>DASXEF010001036.1:0-5003 GCA_036490255.1 Kofleriaceae bacterium | reverse complement strand
TGGCTTCGAAGCAGCAAAACGAGGCATCGGTCGAGGATGTCACCGAGCTGCTCGACACGGTCGACGTGAACCTCGAGCGCGTGAAAACGCTCTACGAGCAGTACTTTCTCGGCATCCAAAAGCAGCCGCCGACGTTCTTGCACAGCGACATCGAGCGCAAGCTGCGCGACCTCACCCAGCTGCAAGTCCGCAACACCGGCCTGCGCTATCGGCTCGCGACGATCCAGCAAAAGTTCGGCTCGTACAACTCGTACTGGCGGCGCACGCTGCGCCAGATCGAGAACGGCACCTACCTGCGAAACCTGTCGAAGATCGGCCGCGAAGCGATCCGCACCGGCGCCGACATTCCCGAGGAGATCCTCGCCGCGATGCCCAAGCGCATGCGCGAGCAAGTTCAGCGCGATCGCGACAAGGCGCTGGCGATCGCGAAGCGCCGCACCAAGCCGACGACGATGTCGCAGATGTTGCCGCCCGAGCCGACCGACGATCTGATCGCGATGATCAAGGAGCCGACCGACGTGCGGCGCGCGATGAAGATGAAGAACGGCGCGCACGTGCTCGAAGAGAGCGACGGCGACATCGACATCGACGCGTTCTTCGATGCGGTTCGCCAGGGCACGATCCCACCGCCGCTCGGATCGGCGAACGTCGCGACGCCGATTCCGACGGCGAAGCCGCCGCCGCCGGTCGTCGCGAAACCAGGCCCGGTCACGCCGCCGAAGCCGATCGCACCGGTGACCGCGAAACCTGGTCCGATCACGCCACCGCTCGCACCCGTCGCGGCTCGTCCCGCGACCGGCGGACAGCCCGCGATCGTGAAGCCGGTCATGCCACCACCGCCGCCGTCGCGTGCGACCGGTGCGCAGCCGGCGATCCCGTCGATCCCGAAACCGCCGCCGACAATTCCGTCGATTCCGAAACCCGCGGCGTCGCAAACGTCGCGACCCAATCCGATCGCGCCCGGTGCCGCGGCCGCGCACGGCCCGGTCGGCGTCGAGTCGGTCGCGAATCCCGGCGAGCGCGATCGGTTTCCGACGCCGCCGCAGGGCATTCCCGCGATTCCGCGTCAGACGCCGCCGCACGGCGTGCCGGCGATTCCGAAACCCGTGGCAGCGCAACCGTCGGCGCCGGTCGCCGCGGCAAAGCGCGCGCCGGCACCGCCGCCGCAGAAGCCGCCGCCGGGCATGACCGACGCCGACGTCAACGCGCTCTACGCGAAGTACGTCAAGGCCAAGGAAATGGTCGGCGAGAAGATCGGGCCGGGCGAGCACGGCAAGCTGCTCAAGACGATCAACCAGCAGGCGCCGAAGATCATGGAGCAGTACAAGGCGAAGGGCGTCGACTTCTCCGTCGTGGTCAAAGACAACCAAGTGATCATTCGCGCCAAACCCAAGACGTAACGTGTTCACCGCCCGCTTTCGCTGCATCGCCGGCTGCGCCGGCACGTATCCGCTCGAGCAAGTGATCTATCGCTGCCCGAGCTGCAACGGCTTGCTCGAGGTCGCGCACGACATCGCGGCGCTCAAAGCTCGCAGCGCTGACGAGTGGAAGCATCTGTTCGCCGAGCGCTGGCGCAGCGTCGACGAGCCGTGGGGCTCCGGCGTGTGGGGCAAGCACGAGTGGGTCGCGCCGGAGTTGCGCGCCGAGAACATCGTGTCGATGGCCGAAGGCGCCACGCACCTGATGCGCGTGCCCGGTTACGCGCGCGCGATCGGGCTGCCGGGCGGTGACGTGCGCGTCAAGCAGTGCGGCACGTCGCACTCGGGCTCGTTCAAAGATCTCGGCATGACCGTGCTCGTGTCGATGGTGAAGCAGATGATCGCGGGCGGCGCGCAGATCCGCGCGATCGCGTGCGCGTCGACCGGCGACACGTCGGCGGCGCTCGCGGCGTACGCGGCGGCGGCTGGAATTCCGGCCGTCGTGATCCTGCCGCGCGGCAAGATCTCGACCGCGCAGCTCGTCCAACCGCTCGCGATGGGCGCGCTCGTGCTCGCACTCGATACCGACTTCGACGGCTGCATGGCGATCGTGCAAGAGCTCGCCGCGCGCGAAGGCGTGTATCTCGCGAACTCGATGAACTCGCTGCGGCTCGAGGGCCAGAAGACGGTCGCGATCGAGCTCGCGCAGCAACTGAACTGGGACGTCCCCGACTGGGTCGTGATTCCCGGCGGCAACCTCGGCAACGTTTCGGCGCTCGGCGCCGGCTTCGAGCTGCTCGTCGAGCTCGGGTTGGTCGCAAAACGCCCGCGCATTTGCGTCGCGCAAGCCGCGCATGCGAGCCCGCTGTACGCGAGCTACCGCGCCAAGTGGGCGCCGCTCGAAGCGGTCAAGGCAAAGCCGACGCTCGCATCCGCGATCCAGATCGGCAACCCGGTGAGCTTCCCGAAAGCGGTGCGTGCGCTGCAGGCATTCGATGGCGTCGTCGAGGTCGCGACCGAGGCCGAGCTCGCCGACGCTTCGGCGCGCGCCGACGCGACGAGCGGCTTGTTCACCTGCCCACACACCGGCGTCGCCCTCGCCGCGCTCGAAAAGCTCGCAGCGCGCCGCGAGGTCACGCCCGATCAGCGCGTCGTCGTGATCTCGACCGCGAGCGGGCTGAAGTTTGCCGATTTCAAGGTCGGCTATCACGAGGCGACGCTCGCCGACGTGCCCGCACCGCGGTTTCGCAACACGCCCGTCGAGCTCCCGGCGAGTTACGACGCCGTGCGCGAGGCGCTGCTCCGCGGTCTACCGCCGCAATAAATCGACATCCCCGCGCGCCGGAGAGCGTGCGACACTAGACCCATGCAGTTCGCCGAACGCTCGCGTGCGACCGGCTCGATCGTCTTCGCGCTTTTCGCGACCGTCGCGATGACCGCCGCGCTGGCGCAGCTCGCCGCGCAACATCGCCACCACGGGCGCCACCACCATCGCGAATTCGCGCTCGACATGCCGCGGTGTCGCGAGTGGATCCCGCCGCCGGCGCCCGCAGCACAGGTCGAGCTGACCGACATCGAATCGCCGACCACCTACGACGGCGTGCTCGCATCCGCGGCGCCGCTGTTCGCGCCGTGCTTCGCGCGCGACGGTCAGGCGACCGAGCTCCTCGTCACGATCGCGCCGGACGGCCACGTTCGCGCGACGACGACGCGCCCCGAGCCCGAGACGCACACGTCGCGTTGCTTGGCGAACGTCGTGCGCGGGCTCGTGTTCCCCGCATCGCCGACGACGGTGATGATGCGCGTCCCGCTCGCTCCGCAGCGTTAGTGCGCAGCGCTGCGCGTGCCTGACGTGCCCGTCGACGGGTTGACGTTGCCCTTCGTCGAGTAGTTGTCGAGCTGCGTGTGATTGGGGTCGGTCTGGCGATGCGCCGCGACGTGCGTGCCGTTCTTGCGCGTGTAGCTGCGAACCGAATGGCTGTGTGACGACGAGCCGGTGCCACGGCCACCGCCACGTCCCGCATACGCCGTCGGACCGAGCACCAGCACCATCACGATCGCCGCCATCATGCGCATCCGACCACGCTCGCATGAACGGCGCGCGCGCTGCGGTACGGCCGGGTTAACGGCGAAATCGAACAGATTTGATTTCGCCGAGGTTGCAAAGCCGAGGTTTCGCCCGCGCTTACGGCCACGGTTCTTTTGTCGGAACCTTTCGTCGCCTCGCGGGTGATAAGGGTCGATGCACGCGATGGCGGCGATCACCGAGCCGAGCGAAGCCCCGCACGGGCTCGACGACGTGACGCTGCGGCGTGCGCAAAACGGCGAGCACGCCGCGTGGCGCGTGCTCGTCGATCATTTCAGCCCGCGCGTGCACGCGTTGATCTGGCGACTGCTGGCCGGCCGCGCACAACATCGCGCGCCCGATCTGACGCAGGAGACGTTCGTGCGCGTGCTGCGCGCGCTGCCGAAGTTCGATCCGCAGGGCAGCGCGACGCTGTCGACGTGGATCCTCACGATCGCGACGCGGCTCGCGCTCAACGAGCTGCGCCGCCCCGAGCCGGCCGCGCTTGCCGACGAGCCGATCGGGCACGCGCACGTCGATCACGACCTCGACCGCAAGCGGCTCGGCGAAGCGATCGCGGCCGGCGTCGCGTCTCTGCCCGACGCGCAGCGCGCGGTGCTCGTGCTGCGCGAGTATCACGAGCTCGACTACGCCGAGATCGCGAGCGTGCTCGAGCTCGATCTCGGCACCGTGAAGTCACGACTTTCGCGGGCGCGCGCCGAGCTGCGCGCGTTCTTGACCGCGCGTGGAGTGGAGCGATGACCGAACCCGACGACGACGATCTGCACGACCTCGACCTGCACGCGTGGCAGGCACCCGCGCCGCCGAAAGGCCTCGCCGATGCCGTGATCGCACGTGCGACGGCCACCGGCGAAGCGATTGCGGTGGCCAAGCGCGGCCAGCGGCGTCGCACGCTCGCGACCGCGGCGTTCGCGTGCGGCGGCTCGGTCGCGGCAGCGCTCGCCGTATGGCTCGCGATGCGACCGGCACCGGTGCACGAAGTCGACATGACCGTGATCGCGGCGGTGCCGCAGCACGTCGCGCTCGGCGACACGACGGTCGATCTCGCGCCCGGCGCGGCGATTCAAACCGAAAGACGCGGCGACGAGCTGCACGTCGTGCAATCCGGCACGGCGACGTGGCACGTCGGCGCGAAAGACAATGTCGAGATCGACGCCGGCAAGGCGGGATCGATCAAAGCGACAGGCGCGAGCCTGCGCGTGGAGTCGAAGATGAACACGCAAAATGCATTGCTGGTCGGCGGTGGGCTGTTGTCGGCCGGCGCGATCGCGCTCGTCACCGCGACGGTGTACGAGGGCCACGTCGAGAAGGTCACCGACGACAAGGTCGAGATGGTCTCGCGCGGCGATGTCGTCCTGGTCGCAGACAAGCTCGACAAGGCGATCGGCGACGTGCGGCGCGGTAAAATCGAGTTCGAGCTGGCGCTGAAGGCGCTCGAGCCGCTCGCGGTGAAAGGCCGTGCCGACATCGCGTTCGAGCCTGGTGTGTCGCCGACGATC
>DASXEF010000944.1:0-3883 GCA_036490255.1 Kofleriaceae bacterium | reverse complement strand
ATGTCGAGCGCGTTCAGCGCCGGGTTGACGAAGCTCGTCGTGGTCTCTGCGAGGTCGCCGGTCGGGATCGACGCATCGGCGACGAACCCGTTCGCATCGCCGGTCGCGCTCAGGCCGAACATCGATTGCCCGACGAGCTCGCGTGCGGGCTCGGCCATGTGGCAGCTCGCGCAATCGATCGTGTCGGGCGAGTTGAAGCTCGGGTTCTCGATCCGCAACGCGGCGTCGAATGCGGCCTGGCGCTGCGCCGACGTCGCGGCCATCGCGTGCGACGTGCTCGCGAGCAGCGCGAGGTTATCGCTGCCTTGCGTGATCGGCTGGAGCACGGCATCGAGCGCCGGATCCGTGGCCGCCTGAACGCCGTCGGTGATCGCGCCCGATCCCGCGGTCGCGATCGGCAGCGACGTCTCGACGCCGTTCGCGACCGTCGAGCCGTGCATCTCCCAGAAGAACACGTTGTTGCCGTTCGCGAAGTCGGAACCGGTGACGCCGCCCGACAAGTCGAACGTGAGCTGCGTGATCCGCTCGATGTTCGCGCCGCCGGCATATGTCGCGATCAGCTCGCGCACCGTCGCCGCGTACGCGCCCTGCAGCCCTTGCCGCGCCATCAGCGGGCTCGGCGCGAGCGGGCCGAGGTCGTCCGAGGTCGCTTGCACGCGCGCCGCGACGAGCGCGTTCGCGATCGCGAGCAGCTGATCGCGCGTGATCGAATACGACACGTGCACCGCGGCGTCATCCGCACCCGCCGAGCCGTTCGAGAATCCCATTTGTTCGAACACGAGGCGGAGCTGGTTGTCGCAGCCGCTCGGATCCGTGATCGGACCGACGTGGCCGAAACACGGATCGAGCCGAAACCCGACGACGTACATGTTCGCGTAGGTCAGGAACGAGCCCTGCGGATCCGATTCGTAGAGCGACTCGGGCAACAGCGCGCCGCCGCTGCCGGCCGAGCTCGCCATCAAGTACGTGTCGAAGTCCGCCTGCGTCTTCGCGAGCGGAAAGAGCACGGAGATGTCGTTCATCTGCAACGCCTCGGGATTTGCCGCAGGCATCGATTGCGCATCCGGCGGCGCCGCAGCATCCGGCGACGACGACGACGATGCCGTGCACGCGACCAACAGTGCTGCCAAGCCAACGCCACGCATGCGGTCTGCCGCTCGCAAGATGCGGTCCCGTGCAGGCCGGCGAGACCATTGCGCGCGGCGACGAAAAACTGAGGTTCAGCGGCGGATTCTTGTACGCTCGCGTCGTGCGCGTCCTCATCGCCGTCGGCGACGTCGGGTCCGGCGTGCAGCTCGAAGAAGCGCTCAACGGCGCCGGTTTCGAGGCGACCTGGGACGCCGCGCGACACGATGGACCTCGCGGGAGCACGGCGTGCGACGTCGTGCTCGTCGATGCCGATCATCTCGGCGCGAGCCTCGCCGCCGTGGCCGATGCCTGGCGCGATCAACCGTCGGCGCCGGGCGTCGTCGCGATCGGCAGCTCGCCGGCGGCGCGCGAGCACGCGCCCGCCGCGCGCGTGACGTTGCTCTCGCCCGCGGCGAAAGTCGCGACGCTCGCCCAGGCGATCAAAGACGCGGCGAAGCTGCGGCTCGCGACCGGCATGCGCTGGTCGATCATGCGCGCGGCGCTGAAGCTGCCTGCGGCGGAGAACGAGCCGGTCGCGTGGCCCGCGGCCGTGCTGCACGCGCGCAACGTCGATCTCGACGTCGCCCGCGCGGCGCTGCGCTGGCACGTCCAGCACTACGCGACGCCGACCGCCATGCTCGCGCAGCTGCGCGACGAGCGTGTACTGACCGTGCCCGAGCTCGCGACGCTCGATCACGTCGACGGCACGCAGACCGTGCAGCGCCTCGTCAAAGCCGGCCCGTTGGATCCGGCGCAAAGTGCGCGGCTGTTCTGGGCGATGACGTCGATGGGCGCGCTCGCGCTCACCGCCGAGGTTCACGACGTCGCGACGCCGAGTCGCCGCGCGCTCGACGAGATCCGCCGCCACTTGCGCGCGCGCGTGAGCCGGCTCGAGAAGTCGACGTACTACGACGTCCTCGAGATCACGCCGCTCGCCGAATACGACGAGATCGACGCCGCCTATCGCATGGTCGGCTCGCGGTTCTCGCCGCAGGCGCTCGCGCGCTACGACCTCGCCGAGCTCGTCTCGCACGTGCAGCCGACGTGGGAAGTCGTCGAAAAAGCGCGCGCCGTGCTCTTGGATCACGCGCAGCGCGGCCGCTACACCGATTGGCTGCGCAAGAACCTGCCGGCGCTCAAGACGACGTGGGCGATCGACGTCGCCGATTCGAAGTCGGCCGCCGAGGCGTTCGCGCGCGGCCAACGCGCACTCGGCGAAGGCGACGCGCACAAGGCGATGAGCGAGCTCGCGCGTGCGTGTCGATTTCACGCCGGCCATCCCGACTACGAAGCGAACCTGGCGTGGGCGAGGTTTCGCGTGCAGGTCGCATCCGGCAAGCCGGCGCAAGACGTCGCCAAGGTCGAGCGCGAGCTCGTCGAATCGATCGTGCTCGGTCGCCGGCCGTGGCCGCGCGCGCTCGTCGCGCTCGCGCTGCTCTGCGCCGCCGGCGGCGATGCCGACTCGGCGCGCTGGCACCTCGCGATCGCACTATCGATCGATCCAAACGTGCCCGCCGCCGCGCAGCTCGCGCAACGGCTCGGCCTGCGCCGGTGACGTATAGTTCGCGCATGCGCTGGTTCGTGCTCGTCGCGCTCGTCGCGTGTCAGTCATCGTCGTCGAATCCGCCGCCCGCACCTGCGCCGGCGCCGAAGCTCGAGATGATCGACGCACAGCCGACGCCGCCCGGTCAGACGCCGGCCGCGCAGATCGCACGCGAGTATCAACGCGCGCAAGCCGATCACAAGAAGCTCGTCGTCTACGTCGGTGCCGTGTGGTGCGAGCCGTGCCAGCACTTTCACGAGGCCGCCGCCGCCGGCAAGCTCGATCAGATGTTCGGCGACCTGCGCTTGCTCGTGTTCGACAACGATCGCGACGGCGAGACGTTGGTCAGCGCCGGGTACTCGTCGCAGCTGATCCCGCTGTTCGTGCTGCCGAAGCCGGATGGCACGTCGAGCAAGCAGCAGATCGAGGGCTCGGTCAAAGGCGCCGATGCGGTGCAGCAGATCGCACCGCGGCTACAGAAGCTCGTCGCCGGCGCTTAGGGCAACGTGAACACGACGGCGTTGGAGTGCGCCGTCATATCCGGCACCACGACCAACCCCGTTTGCGACGCGCCCATCGAGAGCAACGTGTTCGAGCCGTCGTAGAGCCCGAACGTCAGGTCGTAGGTCGCCATCGGCAGCGACCCGGTCACCGCTTGCGCGAGCGAGCACGCGAACGTCTGGCCGAACTGCAGGCCCGTGCCTTCTTGCGTGATCGCGGCGACGACCGACTGTGCGCCCGCAGAGCCGCACGTCGTCGCCGAGCCGGCGCTATCGACGAGCGACCAGCTCAGCGCGATCGTCCCTGGGTCCGACGGCGGTTGTTTCGCCGGAGCGTCCGGGAAGCCGCCACCGGAGCCGCATCCAAACAACGCGGCGACGACGAGCTGAGTTATGGCAAACCGACTACGCAAACTTCGTGAATCAGCCAGCCGAGCCGATAGCGCACTGGACGGCTTCAGTCGTACCGCCGGCGGCCGGGCTCGAGCGGTAGAAGTTGACCTCGAAGCCGCTATCCGGCGCCGGGCACGACGCCGTGTTCATGTCCGACCACCAGCACGGCAGCGTCTGGGTCGGATCCGGGCACGGTGCCGTGTTGCAGTTCGCGGCCGAGTTCGCCGAGTTCGTCATCTTGCAGGCCGGCATCAGCGTCTCGGTCTGGTCCGAGCCGCCGATGTTCTGCACGTCGTTGACGGTGCACTGCAACTGCACG
>DASXEF010000941.1:0-11659 GCA_036490255.1 Kofleriaceae bacterium | reverse complement strand
AGCGATCTCGGCCCGCCGATGTCAAGCCAGTTTTTGCATTGCAACAATGGTATGGTGACTTCGTGGCGAGCGTCCTCATCAAAAAGTACGGCAACCGGCGGCTCTACGACACCGGCGATAGCCGCTACATCACGCTCGACGAGCTCGCGGCGAAAGTGCGCGGTGGCGCGGACGTCCGCGTCGTCGATGCGCAGAACGGCGAAGACCTGACCCAGGCGACGCTGGTTCAGGTCGTGCTCGAGGCCGGCAGCGCCGCAAAATTTCTGCCCGTGCAATTGCTCACGCAGATGATCCGGCTCTCCGACGACTCGCTCGCCGAGTTCTTCAGCCGCTACGTGACGAGCGCGCTCGATCTCTACCTGCAGGCGAAGCGCGGCGTGCAAACGCTCTCGGCGTACAACCCGCTCACGCAGATCCCGATGGCGGCGAGCGACGCGCTCGCGCGGATGTGGATGGGCTCGCCGTTTGCGGCGGCGCAATACGGCGGCTACGCGCCCAGCTACGTCGCGCCACCACCACACCCGCCGCCTGTCGACGTCGAGCCGGAGCCGACACCGCCGGCGCCGCCAGCGCCGAGCGAGCACAACGGCGACGTCGCGGCGATGCGGCGCGAGCTCGACGAGCTCAAGCAGGTCATGCGCGAATCGCTGCAACCGCGCGCGCGTCGCGGCAAGAAGAAGCCGTAACTACGGAATCACGATCGTGATCGGCGGCGCCGGGTCGGGCGTCTCGGTCTCGAACGAACAGCTCGCGACGGGGCAGCCGTCGACGGTGAGCGGTGCGAGCTGGACCAGCACCGTGGCCGGCAGGGTCTCGCCGGGCGTCGCCTGGTCTTGTGCCGACCAGTAGCCGGCGTCGATGTGCACGGTGTCCGCGCTGTTCGGGATCGCGACGAACGGCTCGATGCCGACGCCGTCGGGCTCGATGAAGATCTCCGACAGCACGACGCCCGGCGGGTTCGGCGCGAAGCTCACGGTGACGTCGCTGCCTTCGACCGCGTCGAGCGGAGGTGTGATCGTCCATGCCGATGGCGCGAGCATTTCGACGCCGAAGCTCCACGTCGTCTCGCCGTCGGCGAGCTCGATCGACGTCGCGGTGGTGTTCGCGAGCGCGCTCGGAAACACGACGCTGATCCCGTCGCAGATGTTGCCGTCTTCGCCCGCGTCGCGCCAACCGCCGGCGCTGAACGCGAGCGGCTGGCCGTCGACGGTGCCGTGCACGTCCGACGACAACGTGAAGCAATCGACCGAGGTGTCGTAGCGGAGGTTGAAGCCGTCCTGTGTGCCGGCGAATTGCGGATCTGGGAGATCGGCGAGCCGAGCGATCGGGCTCGACGGCGTGCACGCGGGCACGAGCAACAACCACCACGGCGTTCGCATGCACGCGCCACAGAGCAAACTGCACGCCGACGACGCATCGCGAGGTTGGCAGCGCGATGCGTCGAGGATCGAACAGGCTGTCAGCTCGCGAGCAGCTCGGCGGTGGGTGCCGCGACGCTCGCGGTTGCGGCGCCGCCGGGCACGAGCTTGTGGCGCAATGCGAGCACGGAGGCCGCCATCGCGAGGAGCCCGGCCGCGGCAACCCCGGCGATCACCGTCGACAGCGGCAGCTTCGCGTGCGCCGAGATCTCGGCGATCGCCCACGGGATGAACGCGGCGATCAGCGCGCCGAGGTGATAGACGAAGCCGATCGCACGCGCGCGGATCTCGGGCGCGAACAAGCTCGTCGTCAGCACCGGCGTGACGCCGGAGTAGCCGACGCCGAGTGCACCGCCGAGGAACGCGCCGACCGCGACGAATCCCGGCACCCAGCCGACGAACAGCGGCAGGAACGGAACCATGAGCAGCGCCGGCGCGACGAGCGCGATGATCACACCGAACCGATTCGCGACGCTGCCGGTGACGACCACGCCGACGAGCATGCCGAGGTTGAAGATGATCAGATCGATGTACGCGGTGTGCGGCGTCAGCTTGAGATCGGTCTGCAGCATCAACGAGTACTGCGCGGTCAGGCCGTAGTAGACGATGAAGCCGAGCGCGGTGACGAGCGCGCCGAGCACGAGCATCGTCGGCACGCCGGGCGCGCCGAGGCCCGCGAACGGCGATGACTTGGTGGCTTTCGCGACCGGCGCGGCATCGTCCTTGACGAAGAACCGGATCGGGAACACGAGGATCGCGGGCACGGCCGCGACGAGGAACATCGCGCGCCAGCCGAACGCGGGGACGACAAACGCCGCGGTCGCCGCGGCGAGCAAGAACCCGACGGGCCAGCCGGCTTGCAACAAGCCCGACGCCATCTGGCGCGCACGCGGCGGCATGCTCTCCATTGCGAGCGCGGTGCCGGCGGTCCACTCGGCGCCCATGCCGAAGCCGAAGATCGTGCGCAGCGCGATGATCCACGCGAAGCTCGGCGCGAAATAGATCGACGCGTCGAACACCGCGAACCAGATCAGCGAGATCATCAGCGGCAACCTGCGGCCCCAGCGATCGGCCATCCAGCCCGAGACCGCACCGCCGGCGAGCCGCACGAGCAGCGTCAGCGTGATCGAGACCGAGACCGCGGCGACGGTCTGACCGAAGTCCTTGAGGATGTACGGCATCACGACCAGGTAGATCGTGAAGTCGAACGCATCGAGGACCCATCCAACCCATGCGGCCGCGAAGGCAGCCCACTGGGCGCGCGTCGGTTCTTGCCACCAGTGTTTCGTCATGGCGATCGTCTAACGCGCCTGCATCATGCGTTGCAATGCAAAATCATCTAGTCCGACGAAGAAAAAATTGTGCAATGCACAAAATCGGGCTTGACGAGGCCGGGCGCCGACCTTAGGGTGACTCGCACAAGGAGATACCGATGCCGACCGAGACCAAGACCGAGACCAAGACGACGACCGAGCCCAAGACCGCGAACATGTTCGCAACGTTCGACCCGATGACGGCATGGACGACGGGGCAGGCCGCGTTTCATCAGATGATGGCGGACGCGATGACGCGGTTCACGTCGTTCTCCGACGACGTCGCGGCGCTCGAGCACCAGATGATGTCGCGCGCGCAGGGCGCGGTCGCGAGCTGGGCGCAGCTGACGCAAGACGCGATCGCGTACGGCGCGCAGCTGTCGGCGCAGGCGCGCAAGCTCGGCGTCGAGACCGCGCGCAAGTTCCAGTCGGCGTAGCGTCTGGCCACACGGCGCGTGCTTCGCGCCGGGCGTAAGATGCTGTGCATGACGACCGATCGGCGTTCGTTCATCGCTTCGATCGGCGCGGCGGCGGGATGTGCATGGACCGGCTGCGTGCCGGCGGCCGTCGCAAAGAGCGCGAGCGCGAGCGGGATGCGCGGGCTCGTGCCCGCCGACGATCTGCTGATCGATCCGGCGATCGCGTACGTGCAGACCGGCTCGCTCGGCCCGACGCCGCGGCCGGTGCTCGATCGCACCGTCGCGATCTGGCACCAGCTCGAGCGCGATCCGACCGCGCTCGGCTACGGCCCGCTCGAGCAAGGCATGGAGACCGTGCGCGCGAACGCCGCGGCGCTGCTCGGCTGCCGGCTGCACGAGCTCGTGATCACGACGTCGACCACCGAAGGGATCAACTGGATCGCGCAAGGCGTGGCGCTCGGCGCCGGCGATCGCATCCTCACGACCGATCAGGAACATCCCGGCGGCCGCGTCGGCTGGGACTTCGTCGCGAAGCGCTACGGCGCGTCGATCGACGTCGTCGCGATCCCGCCGGGCGAGAACGACGCCGCGGCGATCATCGAGCGCTTCACGAAGCTCGTCACGCCGCGAACGCGCGTCTTCTCGTTCTCGCACGTGCTCTCGAGCACCGGCTTGCGCATGCCGGTCGCCGAGCTGTGTGCGCTCGCAAAACGCGCGGGCGCGATCAGCGTCGTCGACGGAGCGCAGGCCGCCGGCGGCATCGCCGTCGACGTCAAACAGCTCGGCTGCGACGTCTACGCGACGAGCGGGCACAAGTGGCTCCTCGGTCCGAAGGGCACCGGGCTGCTCTACTTGAACGACGCGCTCGGCGATCGCGTCGAGCTGATCGCGCTGCAAGACGGCCGCGCCGTGTACTCGCACTCCGCGGGCGTCTGTAGCATTCCGAGCGTGCACGGCCTGGGCGCCGCGATCGATTACGTCCGCGCGCTCGGCATCGCGCGCGTCGAAGCCCATAACCTCGCGCTGCATCGCTACACGTACGACGCGCTCGCGAAGCTGTCGGCGTTGCGCCTGTTGTCGGCGCGCGACGGTGCGCTCGCGTCGCCGCTGTTGACGTACAGCCTGCCGGCGGCGATCGACGCGTGGAAGCTCTCCGACAAGCTGCACGACGCGCATCACGTCGAGGTCAAGGGCGTGCCGCGCGAGTGGCTCAACGGCCACCGGATCTCGACGCACGCGTTCAACGACGAGCGCGACATCGACCGGCTCGTCGCCGCGCTGCGCACCGAGCTCGCGTGACATGCCGCTGCCGGGCGATGTGGTACGAGCACTCGCCGCGTTTCCCGCGGATGCGCGTACGCTGCTCGACGGGCTCGACGGCGTCGTGCCGGAGCTCGCGCGTGTCGCGCGCTGCGTGATCTTTCTCGCCGCCGGCGATCCGGCGAAGCTCGTGCAATTCGCGGATGCGGCACGGCTCGACTATCGCGACGTGATCTGGTGGGCCGAGTACGACGGCGGCGACACGCCGCTGCGCAGCTTCATGCAGCCGCTCGATCAGTGAGCCGTCGACGTTCGCAGCGTCTGAGTCATCTCCATCGGCGTGCGATCGCTGCCGGTCGTCATCGTCATGCGCTGCTCGGCCACCTGGCTCGACTCGGTCGCGAGCGTGCCGAGATCGAGCGTGCCGCTGCCTTGGACCGAGCCGCCGATGCCGTCGATTTGCACGCTCGTGCCGTCTTCGACGACGGTTTGCGCCGAGCCGGTGAGCTGCGACGCGACGGCGTACGTGATCGACGACCGGGTGACGCCGAGCAGGTCGATCGTCGTGGTCGCCTGGACGGCGAGCGTGCTCACCAGCGTCAGGTTGCGCGTGATTCGCCACTTCGCGCCGATCCCGACGGGCGTATCGGGCAGCGTCATCGCGAGCTGCGTGAAGCTCGCGACGATGCGATCGAGCTCGGCCTTCGCGAGCTCGGGCAGTGGCTGGTCGGTGGCTTTGACATCGGTGACCGAGCCGTCGGGCGCCATCGTCGCGGTGAACGCGAGGCCGCTGACGCCGCTGCCGACCGCGTCGACGTGCGCTTGCGTCGGATCTTCGGCGCCCGAGCCGTTCGCGTTGGTCGCGCTGCCGTTGCGGCTCGCGGCCGTCGCGGCGAGCGAGCGGATCGTCGAGGTCAGCTTCATCTTGCCGTCGGGCAACACGTCGTCGACGACGAGATCGATCACGACGTGCACCGGCGGCGACTCGTCCGACTGGTCGCCGGCGACGAGATGCGTGGTGACATCCATCGCGAGCGATGTCGTCGTGCCCTTCGCGACGCGGTAGCGCAGCGTCGCGAGCGGCGGCATTCCCGGCGAGATCAACGTCAGATCGCGTTGTGCCGGCGGTGGCGGCGGCGCGTCGTGATGGCCGTTGCAAGCCAGCGCGATCGTCACGAGGGCAGCAGAGATCACCCGATACACGGCCTTAGCATAGGAACTCCAATGGCTTACGGCCAGCATTTAGACCCCTTGACGAAACCGGTTTTGAAAAGCATTATCAAATTCAGAAGCCGTGATCGTCTGCCTGTGTTACCCAGCCTCGGACCGCGATATCGAAGCGCACATCGACGATGGTGCGCGCACGGTCGAGGAGATCGGGCGGCGCTGCGGCGCCGGCACCGGGTGTGGCACCTGCGTGGACGATCTTCGCCAGCGCCTCGAATCGCGCGGTGCGAACGGGTGCGGCCGCGATTGTGCGCAGGACGTGGTCTCGCTACGGTCTCGCTGACTCATGAAGAGCAGCGAAGAGGTCCTGAACCTCCTAAATCAGCTCCTGACCAACGAGCTGACCGCGATCAACCAGTATTTCTTGCACGCGAAGATGTGCGAGAACTGGGGCTACAAGCGCCTCTACAAGAAGCTGCGCGACGAGTCGATCGACGAGATGAAGCACGCCGATCTGATCATCTCGCGGATCTTGTTCCTCGAAGGCGTCCCCAATTTGCAGCGCTATCACAAGCTGCAGGTCGGCGAGACCGTCAAGGAGCAGTTCGAGAGTGACCTCCAGCTCGAGTACGCCGCGATCGCGTTCTTGAACCAAGGCATCCAGGCATGCCGCGAGGCCAAGGACAACGCGACCGAAGATTTGATGACGAACATCCTCGTCTCCGAGGAAGAGCACACCGACTGGATCGAGACGCAGCTCGAGCTGATCCGCCAGGTCGGCGAGCAGAACTACCTCTCGCAGCAGATCAAAGAGTCAGCGTAGCCGCGCTGCGCGCTGTCACTCTGGCAGCGCGACGTGCACGCCGGTTACGTAAGCGCCCGATCTTGCGCGCGTCGAGCTGGCCGCGGCGTTGCAACTGCTGCGCCGCATGCTCTTGTTTCGCTCGCTCGCGATCGGCCTGCTCGGCGCGTGTTGCCTGTTGCTCGCGACGCGACCACCGGCGCAAGTTGTCGAGCGCGTCGTGTATCGGGCGGCGGCGCCGTCCGCGACGCTGATCGACGTCGCCGCGGGCGTGGCGCCGGCGCAGCTCGGCGGCCTGGTCAAGCTCCTCCGCGACGAGCACGTCACCGCGATCGACGATCGGCCGGTCGGCGGCGACCTCGACGCCGGCGCGGTGCTGGCGCAACTCGAGACGCGCCCGGCGTTCGTTGATCTCGAGATCGATGGCGGTGCGAGCGGTCACCGGCGCGTCGTGCTCTTGCTCCACTGATCCATCTGCAATAGCGTTCGTGGCGGCAGCGTTTTCACGCTGACACCCATGGATAAAATCGTCGTCGAAGGCGGCTCGCGGCTAGCCGGCAAGATCCCGATCAGCGGTGCGAAGAACGCGGCACTGCCCCTCCTCGCAGCGGCGTTACTGCCGGCCGGCGCATCGACGTTCAAGAACGTCCCGCAGCTGGCCGACGTTCGCACGATGACGAAGCTGCTGCGCATGCTCGGCTGGACGTGCGAAGGCACGCACACGCTGCACATCGCGCCGCCGACCGGCAAGAAGAAGCCGAAGCTCGAGGCGCCGTACGATCTCGTGCGCACGATGCGTGCGAGCGTGTTGGTGCTCGGCCCGCTCGTCGCGCGCTACGGGCGAGCGCGCGTGTCGATGCCGGGCGGCTGCAACATCGGCGCGCGGCCGATCGATCAGCACCTCAAAGGCCTCGAGGCGATGGGCGCGAAGGTCACGCTCGATCACGGCTACGTCGACGTCGAAGCCAAGCGGCTCAAGGGCGCGACGATCGTGCTCGACATGCCGACGGTGACCGGCTGCGAGAACATCATGATGGCGGCGGTGCTGGCGAAGGGCCGCACGGTGATGGAGAACGCCGCGCGCGAGCCCGAGGTCGAAGAGCTCGCGGTCGTGCTCAACAAGATGGGCGCGAAGATCCAAGGCGCCGGAACGCCGATCATCACGATCGACGGCGTCGACGAGCTGTTGCCGATCGAGCACGCGATCATTCCGGATCGGATCGAAGCCGGCACGTTCGCGATCGCCGCGGCGATCACGAAAGGCGACGTGCTGCTCGAAGGCGCGCGCGCCGAGCACATGGACGCGATCATCGCGAAGCTGCGCAGCTCGGGCGCGACGATCTCGGTCGAAGCCGACGGCGTGCGCGTCAAAGGTGCCGGCGACATCGCGCCGATCGACATCGTCACGCAGCCGCATCCCGGCTTTCCGACCGACATGCAGGCGCAGTTCATGGTGATGGCGTGCCAGGCGCGCGGCCAATCGGTGATCAAAGAGATGATCTTCGAGAACCGCTTTCAGCACGTGCCCGAGCTCAACCGCATGGGCGCCGAGATCCAGACCAGCGGCCGCATCGCGGTGATCAAAGGCGGCGTCAAGCTGACGGCGGCGTCGGTGATGGCGACCGATCTGCGCGCGTCGGCGAGCTTGGTGCTCGCCGGGCTCGTCGCGACGGGCAAGACCGAAGTGCTGCGCGTCTATCACCTGGATCGCGGCTACGAAGCGATCGAGAAGAAGCTCCGCGGCGTCGGCGCGAAGATCAAGCGCGCGAAGCAATGAGACCTGTCATCCTCGCGCTGCCGAAGGGCCGCATTCTCGACGAAGCGGCCGCCGTCTTCGCTCGCGCGGGGTTCGATCTGTCGCCGGTGTTCGCCGATAGCCGCAAGCTCGTGTTCGAGTGCGGCGCGATTCGCGTGCTCGTGCTGCGCAACTCCGACATCGCGACGTACGTCGCGTACGGTGCCGCCGATCTCGGCGTCGCCGGCAGCGATGTGCTCGACGAAGAAGGTCGCGAGCTCTACGAGCCGTTGGATCTCGGCATCGGCAGGTGCCGCATGATCGTCGCCGAGCGCGGCGATGCACGCGTCGACGATCGCGCGCAGCTCCACATCCGCGTCGGCACGAAGTATCCCAAGACCACGCGCGGCTATCTCCAGCGCAAAGGGCTCACCGCCGAGGTCATCAAGCTCTCCGGCGCGATCGAGCTCGGCCCACTGACCGGCTTGTGCGAGCGCATCGTCGACATCACGCAGACCGGCGAGACGCTGCGCCAGAACGGGCTCGTCGAAGTCGATACGATCGCCGACGTCTCGAGCCGGCTCGTCGTGAATCCCGCGCGGCTCAAGCTCGATGGCGTCCGGCTCGGCGCGATGATCGACGCGCTCGAGCGCGCGACGCGCCGATAACGGGTACACTCGCGAGCGAGGTGTCGTCCGACCTGCGTCCGTTTGTCGCCGAGGAGATCCGGTTGCACCCGCGGGTCGCCTATCAAGGCCTGCTCTCCGAAGAAGGTGCCGCCACGCGTGTCGCCGCGGCGCTGCCGCCGCTGCAGAGCTTTCGCCACGACTATCTCGGCGCGATCGCGATCGTCGATTGGGATCATCGCCTGCCGTCCGCGAACCTCATCCTGCGCATCTACGGCTACTACAGCGACGACACGCTCGAGGCCGGCTACGAAGCGTTCGACGATCGGCTCGAGATGATCGCCGAGCGCGACAAGTATCCCGAGTTCGACGTGCCCGACTTCGATGGCCTCGCCGCCGACGAAGCCTACGAGATCGAGCTGTCGCCGACCGGTCAAGTCGGCCGTTGTCGATTGACCTCGGCGTGGCGCCGCTCGGTCGCGTCACTCGATGCGCGCGCCGCGGTCGGCCTCGTGCAGACGTGCGAGGAATATCAGCGGCTCGTGTCGTCGTCGCCGTCGCGGCCGACGTACCTCGGCGACCTCGAGGCCGTATCGTGGACGCCGCCGTGCGAGAGCGACCACACGCGCTGGACGCTCGACGTCTGGTACCTGCTCGCGTTCGACGGTCGCATCGGCTCCGGACGCAGCTTCCTGGCGGACCTGGAAGCGAAGCAGATCGTCTCGGTTCGGGACTTCTCGGTACGTACCGGCTAGCGATTGTGCACGCCCGTGCACGGTTACGTTCTGCAACACTTCCAGGTCTCAGGTGTAGCGAGCGGCTGTCAGAGCACGTCGGGTTGTCGGCAAGCATAGGAAAAGCCGATTCTCCCGGGCGGAGGCCGCCGTCATGCTCCGCACCACGCTGTTCTGTTGTTCCGTAATCTATTTTTCTTCTGTCTCGTGTGGCCCGTCCGGCCGAGCCTGCGTCGGTGACGAATGCGGCGATGACGGAAGTGGCGGTGGCGGTGGCGGCGGTGGTGGTGGTGGCGGCGGAAGCTGCACCTACGATCCCGGCGCGTACGACATCCCGGGCGACGGCATCGACAACGACTGCGACGGCATCGTCGATAACCCGCCCGGTCCATGTGACAGCGGGCTCAACGCGAGCTCGACCGATCCGACCGACTTCGCGAAAGCGATCGATATTTGTCAGGTCTCCGACGGCACGAAGTGGGGCCTCGTCTCCGCGGCGTACTCGCTGACGACGGGTCAGGGCACGATCGATGATGCGCAGCACTACCTCGGCCCGAACTTCGGCACCGGCGTGCCGCCGAAAGAAGGCCAATCGCTCGCCGTGATCGGTAGCGGCCCGATCCGCGACAGCGGTGGCTTCGCCGACTACTACGACGAATCGGCAAACGGCCAGTCGGCGGCGTACCCGGCGGATTGGTACTCGGCGAACAACAGCACGCTGCCGAACGCGCCCGGCTGTCCTGCTCCTGAGGGCAATCAGGCGATGAGCCCGATCATGGTCACGCTCAAGGTGAAGGTTCCCGACAACGTGAACTCGTTCACGTTGAACGTGAACTTCTTCTCGGCCGAGTTCCCCGAGTGGGTGTGCTCGACGTTCAACGACTTCTTCGTGACGCTGCTCGATTCGACGTACAGCGGCTCGAACGCGAACCCGACCGACAAGAACCTCGCGTTCTATTCGCCGATGAGCAACCCGACCGAGAAGTATCCCGTCGGCGTGAACCTCGCGTACGGCAACACGGGTCTGTTCACCGAGTGCACGAACGGCTCGATCGGCTGCGAAGGCAAGTCGACGACGATCAACACGTGCACGAGCACGAGCGAGCTCAGCGGTAACGGCTTCTACGTCGACGACGCCGAGTGCGACGGCAAAGTCGGCGGCGGCACCGGCTGGCTCACGACGAGCGGCAACGTGACGCCCGGCGAGATCATGACGCTGCGAATCGCCGTCTGGGACACCAGTGACGACGCGCTGCAGTCGCTCGCGGTGATCGACAACTTCGCGTGGAATGGCTCGGCGGTCGCGCCGGGCACGACGATCTTCGTCGACAAGCCGGGCGAAGCGCTGACCAAGCGCGTGCAGGTCACGACCGAGAGCTCCGCAGACGTCGCGCAAGATTCGCTGCCGTAACGTCGGCAATCATCGGCGGTGCTCGGCACGTAACAAAGCGAAACGGCATCGTCGTGTATAAGAACCGCGATGAAACACCTCTTGCTTCTCGCGGCGCTTGCAGCCGGTTGCGCGCCGACCGGCTACTACGTGGCCAACGTCTACCAGGATCCGTCGGGCACGATCGTGCAGCGCTGCGCGATCGACGGCGGATCGCACGGCGACAAGCCGGATCCCGCGAACTGCAAGTTCGAGCGCGTCGGTCCGCCGCCGCCCGAAGCTGGCGCGCAGCTCGGCGCACCGCCGGCTCCGCCCGCAGCGCCGCCGGCAGCGCCGCCTACGCCACAATAAGCTGCCGAAAACACTGGCGCTGCAAAGTCGCGCAACCGTAGCGACGACATGCCGATACGACATGCATGTCGCTCGAGAAAGCGATGCGCGGCGCGGATCGCTCTCACACTCGCACGCTGACGGACGCTCGGCACGCGCCGGCGCACGAGCGTGTGCCCGGCAAGCAAACGCTACCAATGGAGCCGGGCGCACGCGAGCCGGGGTGGGAGATCGGGTTCCGACTCGATCGTGCTCGCATCGCGCTCGGTGATCTCACGGCCGCCAACCACAGTGGCGACGCACGCCGCTCGCGTCTCCACGCAGTCAGATTCGATCCGGAGGAATACATGCCGAATTCATTGCGCGACCAGTTTCTCAGAACGTGGGGAGAGACAGTCGAAGTACAGCAGCGCAACGTGGACATATTGCTGGAGCTAATTCGTCGAGGAGGAGCACGATGACAAC
>DASXEF010000872.1:0-2272 GCA_036490255.1 Kofleriaceae bacterium | reverse complement strand
GCCAGGATCTCTTCTTCGTTGTCATCGGCCGGCTCTTCGCCGAACGAGACGTCGTAGACCTTCACGCAGCGCTCGAGGATCAGCGCGCGCAGCTCGCTGTCGAGGTTGGCCCACACTTCGCCGACGCGCTCGAAGCCGATCTCGATCAGCGCCGCGAGCCACGGCTTGATCGGCGCGATCTCGATCGAATCGCGATTCCAGCCGTCGAGATCGATGCAACCTTGGAACTGCGCCGGCGTCGCGTACTCGAGCAGCGCTTGACCGTCTTCGAAACCGACCTCGTGGACGAGCGCGAAGATCTCGTTCGGCGGCAGCGCCGCGATCGCGGCCGGCGCGTCGTCGAGCGACAACAACGACTCGATCCGCCGATAACCGCGCGGCCCGGCCAGCTGCGCGCGCAGCCGCGCGAGTGGCCCGATGGGAACGTCCTTGTCGGTCATCTTGTAGAGTGGACCTACCATGCCGGCGGATCCCGTAGCCACGATCGCACGCGCCGTCGACGCCGCGATCGGGCAGGTGACGGCGATCGGCGTCGCATGCTCGGGCGGTATCGACTCGATGGCGCTCGCCGACGCGGCGATCGCGACCGGCCGGCACATGGTCGTCGTCACGGTCGATCACCAGCTCCAGCCCGGCAGCGCCGACGTCGCCGAAGGCGTCGCCGCGTGGGCGCGCGCGCGCGGCGCGATCGGCGAGATTCGCCGCGTCGTCGTCGAGCCGCAGGCATCGCTCGAGGCCGCCGCCCGCGACGCGCGCTACGCCGCGCTCGATACTGCGATCGCCGAGCACGGGCTCGCCGCGATGCTGCTCGCGCACACCGCGCGCGATCAGGCCGAGACGATCTTGATGCGCGTGTTGCGCGGCACCGGCCCGGCCGGGCTCGTCGGCATGGCGGCCGCGCGCGGCAGCTATCTGCGACCGTTACTGCAAGTGCCGCGCAGCGCGACCGAAGCGTACGTCGCCGCACGCGGGTTGCCGACGTGGCCCGATCCGATGAACGCCGACGCGACGCTGACGCGCGTGCGCGTCCGCGAGCAGCTGTTGCCGCTGTTGCGCGGCGAGAACCCGGCGCTCGACGATGCGCTGATCCGGCTCGGCGCGTCGACGCACGAGTGGCTCGAAGCGATCGATCAGCTCGCCGCGCCGTTCGCGCGGTTTCCGATCGCGTGCAGCGCGCTCGCCGAGCAGCCGGCCGCGATTCGCAAGCGCGCGCTCGCCCGCGCGCTCGACGCCGCCGACATCGGCTACGACGCCGTGCATCTCGATCAGCTCGATCGCCTCGCGTGCGCGCCGGCTCGCGGCGAAGTCTCGATCGATCTGCCGAACGGCCGGCTCGTGCGCAGCTACGACGTGCTCGCGCCGGCTGTCGTGGCTTCAGCGACCGAGCAGCCGACCGCGCCGGTCGGCTACGAGCTACGTGCGTGGCGTGCCGGTGACCGAATGTGCCCCGCGCGACTCGGTGGGCGATCGAAGAAGCTCAGTGACCTCTACGGCGACGCGAAGATCCCGCGCGCGGCACGCGAGCACGCGCGCGTGCTCGTCCGACTTCTCGACGGAACGATCGTGTGGGCCGAGCACGTCGGTCGCGCGTACCTCGCTGAACAGGCGGGAGATTTCGAACAAATCGAGCTTTCCAAGCAGCGCTAAACAGCCCATGCTATTGCAAGCCAACGGGAAGCGGTTTTTACCTTGCGCCAATCTCACAAGACCATCCTGATCTGGGCGATCCTGATCCTCATGTTCGTGAGCATCTACTCGATGTTCACCGACGGCGGCGCCAAAGAGCACGACCTCGAAGGCGGCGCGACGGCGTTCCGCCAAGATCTCCTCAACAAGGATAAGGCCAAGGACATCCAGGAGATCCGGATCGAGCCGCGGGGCCACGACGACGCTCGTTACGTCATCAGCTACAAGACCAAGGGCGAGAAGGCGATCGTCAACGCCGAGTTCCCCGGCAAGCTGACCGATAACATCGCCGAAGCCGGCATCCCCTATCAGGTCAAGAGCAAGGACGAGTCGAGCATCTGGCCGCAGGTGCTGGTGTGGTGGCTGCCGATGCTGCTGCTCGTCGGCATCTTCTTCTTGTTCATGCGCCAGCTGCAGTCGGGCGGCGGCAAAGCGATGAGCTTTGGCAAGTCGAAGGCGAAGCTGCTCAGCGATCATCAGAACCGCGTGACGTTCAAAGACGTCGCCGGTGTCGAAGAAGCCAAGGACGAGGTCGAAGAGATCATCGCGTTCCTGAAAGATCCGAAGAAGTTCACGCGCCTCGGCG
>DASXEF010000861.1:0-4060 GCA_036490255.1 Kofleriaceae bacterium | reverse complement strand
CGGGCTCAACGCGCATCCCGAGTTCGCGACGCGCGCCGCGGCCGAGCTCGCGCGGCTCACCGGCAAGCCGTTCGTCACGGCGCCGAACAAGTTCCAGGCGCTCGCATCGCACGATGCGGTGCTCGTGCTCCACGGCGCGCTCAAGGCGCTCGCCGCGACGCTGACGAAGATCGCGAACGACGTGCGCTGGCTCGCGAGCGGTCCGCGCTGCGGCATCGGCGAGCTGCGCATTCCTGAGAACGAGCCCGGCAGCTCGATCATGCCGGGCAAGGTCAACCCGACGCAGTGCGAAGCGATGACGATGGTGTGCGCGCTCGTGCTCGGCAACGACGTCGCACTCGGCATCGCCGGGGCGAGCGGCAACTTCGAGCTCAACGTGTACAAGCCGCTGATCGCGCACGCGTGCTTGCAATCGATCCGCTTGCTCGCCGATGCATGCGCGTCATTCGACGAGCATTGCGCGCGCGGCATCGAGCCGAACGAGCGCGAGATCTCGAACAAGCTCCACGGTTCGCTGATGCTCGTGACCGCGCTCGCGCCGCACGTCGGCTACGACACCGCCGCGAAGATCGCGAAGCGCGCGCACCACGACGGCACCACGCTCAAAGCCGCCGCGATCGCGCTCGGCGTCGCCGCGACCGATTTCGATCGCTGGGTCGTGCCCGAAGCGATGACGAAACCGGGCGGCTAAGACTGGTACCAGGGGCTCGTGCTCGCGCGTTTGCGGCGCGGCCGCATCAGCTCCTTCGAGCGGCGATACATCTGCAGCGCGTTGCGTTTGACGAAGTCGCGCGCGGCCGAGCCGACCGGCGACGGCGATAGCCCGAGCCGGCGCAGCTTGTGATTCGCTTGGTAGCTGTGCACGCGCTCCATCGAGTCGCGCGTGTTCATCAGCATGCTGAACGTGATCGTGACGCCGTCGCCGGTCTCGACCGCGTGCGGCGAGCCCATCGGCATGTACACGCCATCGCCGGGTTGCAACGCGAACACGCGCGCGGTCGCCTTGGCATCGTCGGGGCAATGCACGTCGCGCGACGAGTTCTCGCCGTAGAACACCTCGAGCACCGGCTCGGGCACGACGTCGTGGCGCCACGTGTAGAGCGTTTTCGGCCCCGCGATGTGGAGCAGAAAGTTTTGCTCGTGGTCGAGGTGATACGGCGTGACCGAGCGCGGCGACGCCAAGAACGCGGCGGCATCGCGATTGAGGAACTCGCGCTGGCCGCGCGGAAACAGCTCGGCGACCTCGGCGTGAAACTCGGCGACGAGTGGCCGATACATCGGATCGGTCGGCACGTTGATGATCTGTACGAACGCCTTCGCGCTATCGAGCGACTCGATGCACTTGCGCAGTCGCTCGCGCTTCGGATCGACGCCGAGCACGTCGCCGAGCTTCGTCGCCATTCCACGCACGCCGTCGTGGAAGCGCACGAACTCGGGCGGGTGCCGCATCGCGAGCGCACCGAGCGACTCGCGACTCATCAACGGATGCTGCGCCAGTTGGTGGCGAACGTGCTGCAGCTTGTCTTGTTCGAACGGACCCTCGAGCAAGCTCACGGTGTTCATTTGTACGCGGTGAAGCTAGCAGCCGCGTTCGACGCTTCAATGTCGATTTAGATTTCTAACTGTTACCTACCGATCAACACGGACAGGTTCGTCGCGGTGACGCGGTGAACCACGACAGTGATCGCGGTCGGCGTGAAGCCGTCGAAGTCGACTTCGAGCTGATCGAGGCCATCGAAGTGCAATCGATCGGCCGTCATGACAATTGGCCCCACGCGAACGTCTTTGACGGTCGTGTCGATGCTGCCGATCGCCCCATCGAGCTGACCTTCGCCTTGATCGCGCAACACACCCTTCACCTTGAGGTCGACCATGCCGGGTTGATCGTCCCCACCGAACGCGACGGTGCCGCCGCCGACGTCGAGGTTGCGCGGCGCGAGCAGCGACAGTGCGACGTCGACGCCTTCGATCGCGAAGGAGCGCAAGATCTTGCGCTTCTTGTCACCGTCGTCTTTGTCCTTGTCATCGCGCGACGCGATCGAGAAATCGGCGAGCGAACGCATCGGCACGCGGCCGAACGCGGCGAGCGCCGACGCATCTTTGTCGAGCCGAAATCGGATCAAGTCGTGCGTCTTGCCGAAGATCGGCACTTTCCACTGGATCTTGAGGTTGTCCTTGTCGGCATCGATGTCGAGGAACCGGCCCTCGAGCCAATCGAGGCCTTCTTCGAGCGCGCGGAAATCGAGGCTGCCTTCTTGGATCGGAATCCGCAGCTCTTGATCGAGCGTGCGCACGCCGAGCACCGGCAGATCGAGCTGCACGTTGAGCGTCGCGTAGATGCGTCCCGACAAGCTGTCGAGAAAGCGCAGCCGCTCTTGCCGGCGCGTCGGCGATTTCGGCGCTGCAGGTGTCGATGATGAGCTCGGCGCCGCCGATTTGAACGGGCCCTTGATCGTGATGCGCGCTTCCGACAGCGACACGTGCGGCGACACGAGCTCGAGCCGGCTCGATGCGCCGCGCACCATCAACAGGCCGTTCGGCATCTCGATGCGCTCCGCGACGATGTCGAACTGACCGTCGCTATCGCGCAGCCACGCTTTGCCGATCGATCCCGCATCGGCCGCCCAGCGCAGCGCGCCGAGTCGACCTTCGAGGTTGTCGAACGCGCATTCTGCCGCGCCGTAGCTCGCTTTGCCGCTCTGACCTGCAAGCTCGTGAATCGACGCGTGCGGGAACAGCAGTCGATTGCCTTTTTCGTCGGCAGCGAACCCGAAGCGCTTTACTTCCACATCGGCGTCGACGCGTGTCGGCAAGGTCCGCGCATCGTATCAGGGTATGCTCGTGGCATGAGCAAGCGCACGCGGCTCGGCGTCGGCGAACGGCCGCCGACACGTGCGCGCAGGCCGACGCTCGTCGGCACGACCGTGCTCGACAATTACGTGATCGAAGCCGAGCTCGGCAGCGGCGCGATGGGCAGCGTGTATCGCGCGCGTCACGTGAAGCTCGCGCGCCACGTCGCGATCAAGATCATGCACGAGCATCTCGTAGATGAAGGCGCGCTGCTCGCGCGCTTCTATCGCGAGGCAAAAGCCGCGGCGCGCTTGCAGCATCCGAACGTCGTCGCCGTGCTCGACGTCGGCGAGAATCACGACGGCAAGCACGCGATGGTGATGGAGCTCGTCGACGGCGAGAGCCTCGGCGATCAGATGGAAGACGGCCTGCCGCCGGAGCGCGTCGTGCCGATCATCACGCAGCTGCTCGCCGGGCTCGAGCACGCACACGATGCCGGGCTGGTGCATCGCGATCTCAAACCCGACAACGTGCTCGTCGATCGCGACGGCGTCGCGCGGATCGCCGATTTCGGCATCGCAGCGCTGCGTCGCTCCGACGAGCCCGTCGACAAGCTCACCGGCACCGGCATGATCGTCGGCACGCCGCTGTACATGGCGCCCGAGCAAGCGCGCGGCGACGCCGTCGATCACCGCGCCGATCTCTACGCTCTCGGCATCATCTTGTACGAGATGCTGGCGGGCGTCGCGCCGTTCGACGGCAGCGCGATGGAAGTCGCGGTCGCGAAGATCGACAAAGATCCACCGGCGATTCGCGAGCGCGCGCCGCACGTGCAGGTCGATCGCGTGCTCGAAGTGTTCCTCGCGAAGCTCATCGCGCGGTCGCCCGACGCGCGGTTCGCGAGCGCGCTCGCCGCACGCGAAGTGCTCGAGCTCTACGCCGTCGATCGGCTCGCCGCCGCGACGCGACTCGGCGTGATCGACGTCGAGCGTGCGCTCGCGTTGATCGCGCTATGAAGCTCGCCACGGCGTGTTTGCTCGCCGCGTGCTCGACCGGTGGCGTGTCGCTTCACGCGCAGCGCGAGTGGTTGCCGTCGCACGAGGTCGATGACGACGACCTTTCGAGCCTGCGCTTCACCGCGTACTCGCCCGATCCGTCCGTGTTCGAGGGCTATCGGCAATATCCGCCGGGCGGCTACATGGTCGGCGGCGCCGATGGTCGCGTCGAGATCGCGGACGTGCCGGACGGGCCGTACACGCTGCAGGTCGCG
>DASXEF010000858.1:0-17224 GCA_036490255.1 Kofleriaceae bacterium | reverse complement strand
GACTTGACGACTCGAAGTTAACGACATATCGTTATCATGTCACTAACAGACGGAGACATGACATGCATCGCAATCGCTGGTTCGATCACGACGAAGATTTTGCAGGCCGCGGTGGACGCGGCGGCCGTGGTGGACGCGGCGGCCCGTTCGGCGGGCCCGGCGGCCCGTTCGGCGGCGGTGGTGGACCGCCGTTCGGTGGACCACCAAACTGGGCCGGCTGGCTCGGTCAGATGTTCGGTCGCGGCCCGCGTCAGCGCCGCGGCAACGTTCGCTTCGCGATCCTCACGCTACTCAACGAAGGCCCGCACAACGGCTATCAGATCATGCAGGCGATCGAGCAGCGCAGTCACGGCACGTGGAAGCCGAGCTCCGGCTCGATCTACCCGACGCTGCAGCAGCTCGAAGACGAAGGCTTGGTCTCGGTCGACGACTCGACCGGCCAGAGCCGCACGTACACGCTGAGCAGCAAGGGCCGCACGTACGTCAAGGAGCACGCCGACGAGCTGCAGACGCACTGGGATCTCGACGACGACGACAACCCGTGGGCCGACAACCCGCGCGTCGTGCTGCTCGGCATGTTCAAGCAGCTGGCGCAGAGCGCGATGCAAGTCGCGCAGGCCGGCACCGACAAGCAGATCGACGAGGCGAAGCGCGTGCTCGCGGAAGCGCGTCGCAAGCTCTACGGCATTCTCGCCGAGATCGATAACGACTAGATCGGTTGACGGCGGATCCTCTCGCGCAGCATCGAGCGTGCGCGATGGAGCCGACTCTTCATCGCGCTGGTGTCGAGTCCGAGCGCGGCGCAGGTGTCGTCGCCGCTCAAGCCTTCGAGATCGCGCAGCACCAGCACTTCGCGGTAGGGCCGCTCGAGCTCCGCGATCGCTGCGTGCACGGAGCGCACGAGCTCCCAACGCTGCAACGCGCCTTCTGGCGTGAGCTCCGTGGCGGGCACCTCGTGGTCGTCGGCGAGAGCTCGTCGGTCGCGCCGAAACAAGCGCCGACATGCGTTGCGGACGACGGTCATCAGCCACGACAGCGCGCTCGGCGCAGCGACGACGTCGCGTCGCGTGGCGAGCTTCGCGAACGCCTCGGCGACTGCATCATCGGCGTCGAAGCCATCGCGGCACACGCGAAGCCCGAAGCGATACACGCGATCGTGATGAAGCCGAACGAGCGACGTCAGTGCATCGTCGTCGCCACGTGCGGCGGCGTGAGCGGTCATCGTAGTTTCGTCGGGCATGTCGAGCGGCCCATCATGCGGTAGCCGAGGCAGGTGCCGGCGAGCGCGGTCAGCACTAGATACACGCCGCTGCCACCCAACGCGACGCGAATCGCTGTTTGCATCGGCGCGACGGCCGCTGCGACGAGCATTGCCGCCGCACCGAGCACGCGTGCGAGACGATCGATCGAACCGAGATTTCTCATGCTCCGAGAAGTCTCGCGAGGCGTCGCGGGATTCATGAAATCGCCCGCGCGAGCGAATTAGTCGCTACGCTGACCGGGTGAAGCGAGTCGGCCTGTGCGTGATGATCGCGGCGTGTGCGTCACATCGCGTGACCCCGGTTGCCGCGCAGGCCGACGAATCGCCGCCTCCAAGCTGTTCCCAGCCGGGTTCGGTGTCGGGCGTCGTTGTGGTCGACGGTGTCAGGCAAGCGGCGACTGTCTCGCTGAAGAGTCACGGCGCAACTCGTTCGATGACAACCGACAGCTCCGGCGCGTTCACGTTCACCGACGTGCAGCCGGCTCGCTATCACGTTCGCGTCTGGGCTGACATCGACGTGACCGGGGACTATCCGGTCACGGTCGCGTGCAATCAGATCGCTCGTGTCGACACACCGCTCGTTGGACACGCGGCGTGCCGGCGCTTGTCCAACACACCGTACATGCCGATCTACTGCCCGCCCGTCGAGCTGAAATAGCTACGGAAACGAGACGTTCACGGTGGATCCGGCGGTGACGCTGATCCGCTTTGTCGCCTTCGCGAGCAGATCGTCGAACGCGTCGTAGTCGCCGATCGGAACGTCATCGAACTCGAATCGTCCGGCGTTCGCGATCGCTGCCATACCCAACGATCGATTCGTGATCGATCGCAGAAACACGAGATGTGGCGTCGGCTGCTGAGTCGGCGCGACGTCGCCGAAGACCGAGCCGACCGGCAACGCGATCAGATTTACAACGGCGTCCTGATCGGGGAACCTGAACGCGCCACTCGACAGCTGACCGGCGACGCCGGCCGAGATGCGCGGCCGCAGACCGAGATCGATCACCGATACGCCGCCGAGCTCGTATGCGCCATCGCGATCCGTGACCGTCTCGTAGTCGCCATCGATGAGCCTAACGAGCGGATCGGTGCTCTGGGTCCGCCTCGACTCGATTCGAACCGGCACGTTCGGCAACGGCTGGCCGGCGGCGTCGGTCACGCGACCGTGAACGACGTGGCCACTTGCCACGTCGATGCGGCCGAGGTTCGTCGGGCCGTCGATCTGAACACCCGAGATCATCCGGCGCGCGAAGCCCGGTCCGCCGACCACGACGTCGAACATTCCACACTCTGGGGCTTCGACCTCGAACGAGCCGTCGCGATCGCGTATCGCGGTGACGCCGTCGATCGACATCATTCCAGACATCACGACAGCGACCCCGAACAGGCCGACCGGCTGGTCGTGGCTGAAGACACGGCCGGAGACGCGACACGTTGCGACGTGGCGAGGCGTGCTTGCCGGCGTTGGTCGCGTTGCGATCGGCTGACGTGTCGCGGGCGTAGCACACGCAGCTGCCACCACCACCACACCGATCGCACTGCGCATCATCTGGATCATATTATCGCCGATCGAGCGCTGCGTGAGATCAGTAGTCGCACCCTGCGTGACGCGCGCTACTTCGGGCCGAAGACAACCCAGTGGTCGCCTTTGAGCTCGGCAGATTCCGGCGCGACGTCGAGCGCGATGCTCAGCACCGAGCCGTTCGCGAATGCGATGTCGATCGACTCGTTCGACAATCGCACCGCGGCGACCTCGATCCCAGCGTGCGCGCGAAGCTCGTCGAGCTCCGCCCGTTTGCCGATGGCAAGCGTCGGCCACGAGTACGCGTTGATCCACGCATCGCCGAATTGCAGCTGGAGATAGTCCAGCACGACGTTGACCTGACCAAGGCGCTCGCCGACGAGCACTTGCAGCGCTTGCTCGCCGTAACTCGGCATCGTCAGATCGAATTCTGATCGATCGAGCGCTGCGCGAGATCGGCAATCGCACGCACGACCATGATAAACGGCGCGAACCGCGCGTCGGTCGTGAGACCTTTCGCATAGCGGTAGTAAATCTGCTGCAAGATCACGGCGGTCTTGTAGAGCCCGAACACGTAATAGAACACGAGGTGCTCGGTGCGCCGGCCCGAGCGCTCGAAGTAGCGTTGCGCGATCTGGGTGCGCGGCGGCATGCTGGGCTTCGTCGTCACACCGAACAGGACGTTCTGAAACGTCGGCCCGTCGTTCGACTGCATCCAGTACGACAGCGACGTGCCGAGATCCATCAACGGATCGCCGATCGTGGCCATTTCCCAATCGAGCACACCGGTGATCCGCTCGAGCTTGCTGTCGAAGATCACGTTGTCGAACTTGAAGTCGTTGTGGATCAGCGCCGGTGGTCCGTCGCCGGGCTGGTTCGCCACGAGCCACGCGCCGGCGGTCGCCATCGCGGCGATCTCGTCGGTCTGCGAGCCGGTGTAGCGCTCGATCCAGCCGCTGACCTGACGGCCGACATAGCCCGCGGGCTTGCCGAAATCGCCGAGCCCGGCGGCGGCGTAGTCGACCGCGTGCAGATCGACGAGCGCGTCGACGAGCAAATCGCACACGCGCGCGATCAGCGCGGGATCGTCGGGCACGTCTTTGCGCAAGATCACGCCGCGGCGGCGCTCCATCAAATAGAACGGCGCGCCGAGCACGTCGCCGGTCGGCTCGTAGGCGATCACGTGTGGTGCGCGGTCGTAGACCGGTGCGAGCTTCGACAGCACCGCGACTTCGCGGCCCATGTCGTGCGCCGATTTCACTTTGCTGCCGAACGGTGGCCGGCGGAGCACGAGCTCGCGATCGCCGTGGTGCAAGAGATACGTCAGGTTCGAGTGACCGCCGGGAAACTGCTCGACGGTGACCGGGCCGCCAAGGAATTCGGCGAGCTTCGCCGTGTCGAGCGCTTCGTGCTCGCGCACCGGCTTCGCCGCGTCTTCGTCGAGCTTCACTCGTACCTCGCCAAGATCCGTTTCGCGACGACCATCTTGTGGACTTCATCGGGACCGTCGTAGATCCGCGAGCCGCGCTCGTGCACGTAGTAGTACGACAGCACCGTGTCGCTCGTGATGCCGAGTGCGCCGTGCAGCTGGATCGCGCGATCGACGAGCCGCAACATCACGTTCGCGACGTAGAACTTGATCAGCGACACTTGATCGCGCGCGGCGTGGAAGCCTTTTTGCTCGAGCGTCCACGCGGCGTGGAGCACCATCAGCCGCGATGCGTCGATCTCGGCGCGCGCTTCGGCGACCCACGTCTGCGCGGTCTGCGTCATCGCGAGCGTCTTCTCGTCGGCGATCTTGCGATGCGTGATGTGCCTGCACATCGTGTCGAACACGCGCTCGCACGTGCCGATCCAGCGCATGCAATGATGGATGCGGCCGGGACCGAGTCGCTCTTGCGCGATCAAGAAGCCGGCGCCTTCGGGACCGAGCCGATTGCTCTGCGGCACGCGCACGCTGTGATAGCGAATCTCCGCGTGGCTCGCCCAGCCGTCGCCGGCATCGCCCATGATCTTGATGTTGCGCACGCGCTCGAAGCCGGGCGAATCGGTCGGCACGATGATCATCGACGCGCGGCTGTGCGGCGCCGCGTTCGGATCGGTCACCGCCATCACGATCGCGAATGCCGCGCCGTCGGCCGACGACGTGAACCACTTGTGGCCGTCGACGATGTAGTCGGTGCCGTCTTTGCGCGCGCTGCACGAGAGTAATGTCGGGTTCGAGCCGGGATTTTCGGGCTCGGTCATCGAGAAGCACGAGCGAATCTCGCCCTTCGCGAGCGGCTCGAGCCATTTGTGTTTTTGCTCGGGCGTGCCGTACTTGTGCAGGATCTCGAGATTGCCGGCATCGGGTGCCTGCGCGCCGAATACGTAATGACCGAGCGGCGATTTGCCGAGCTGTTCGGAGACCAGGCCGTGCTCGACCAGGCCGAGACCGAGCCCGCCGTGATCTTTCGGAATCTGTGGGCCCCACATACCTTCGCGTTTGACGCGCGCGCGCAGCTCGTCGAGCTTCGCGGCCGAGGCGGTGAAGCCGTGCTCGAGCACGTCGTGCTCGGCGGGGACGACGTGATCGGTCACGAAGCTCGCGATCTTCGCGAGCAGCGGTTTGACAGACTCGGGTGGATCGAAGTTCATGATCAATACTCCGTCACGAGATCGGCAGAGAGGTGCGCAGTCGAATTGAACGTCACCAGCGAAACTTTGTCGGGATGCCACGCGAACTCGCGCGTGCGTAGCTTGAGCTCGCTGACGCTCGCGTTGCGAATCGTCGAGCTCGCGCGAACCATGTGATGCGCGGTCGCGCCGAACACGAGCCCGATCGCGACGCCGATCGGCCCCGCCGAGGTCACCGCGCAGATCGTGGCGCCCGAGCCGCAGCTCGCCGTCGCCTTCGACAGCGCGGCTTCGACGCGCGTCGTGAACTCGTGCACGCGCTCGATCCCGTCGATCTTCCATTCGTCGCTCGACCACTTGGCCAGGATCGTCTTGAACGCGCGGTCGGCGAGCTCGCGCGTCGGCGCGGTCGCCATCATCGCGAGCTCGGGATCTTCCTCGACGAGCTTGGGCAGGAACGCCTTGACTAGATCGAAGCCGGGATACTCGGCGAGCCCGTCGAGCGTGATCGGCTCGGGCAATGACGGTGCGGCTTGCCGCGCGATGCTCGCGGTTTGTTGTTGCCGGACGAGCGGACCGACGAAGATCGCGCTCGGCTTCTGCGCCGCCAGATACGGACCGAGCTCGCGCGCTTGCTGCTCGCCACGCGGCGACAGCTTGTCGTAATCGAGCTGGCCGTACGAGGCTTGGCCGTGACGCACGAGCAGCAGCTTCGCCATCGCGGCGGAGCGTAGCTCAGAAATACATGCGGCACTGCTTGCAGTAGAACCGCAGGTGCTCCTCGACCCACGCCATCGGCGCTTCGCATTGCGGGCACGCAGGCGTCGGGCCCGACGTTGCCGGCTGTGCTTGCTTCGGCGGCGGCAGCGACGCCGGCGCTGTCGACAGCGGAATCTTCGTCGACTCGGATCTCGGCGCTTCGACGATCGGCGCCCGTGCGTGCGCGCTCGGCATCGGCTTGGGCGCGATCGTTTTCGGCACCGCGATCTGCGGCGGCTTGAGCGCCGGCGCCGACGGGCGATGCGGCGGTGGATTGCGGTCCAGCGAACGATCGAAATCGGCTTTGTCGACGGTCACCGCCGGCGACATGTTCGCGGGCGGCAACATCGTATCGGCGAACGCCGGATCGACCGCCGTCGGGCCTTCGAGCACCGGCGGTGTGGCGACAACGGCGAATTGCTCCGTATCGGGCGCCGGAGCGACCGGATTCTCGTCGGTATCGGCGGCAGCCGGCGCAGGTGGTGGCGGCGGCGCGACCGCCTTCGGCGACACCATCGGCTTCGTCGGCGCGGGCGATTTCGCGGGCGGCTTCGCGGGCGCCGGCGGCTTCGTCGGCGCGACCGGCTTGCGCGCTTGCGCCGCTTGCCACTTCGCCTTGGCCTCGGCATCGACCTCGACGGCGGTCTCCGGCTCGTGATCGGTTTCGGCGCGCACCGCCGGCGCCGCCGGCATTGGCGGCACCGCCGTCGCGATCGTCGGCTGCTTCGACACGCGCTCCGGAACGGCCGAGCCCATCGCCTGCGCCGTGCGTGACGGCGGTGGTCGCGGTGCGATCGGCGGCAAGCTCGCCGCTTTCGTGCGCGGCGTCGCGCTCGGCGTGATCGCGGTCGTCGTCGGCATCGGCACCGGCGGCACCGGCGCCGGTACGGCTCTGGGAACTTCGGTCGTCTCGTTGATCGACGCGCGCGGAATCGGCGTCGGCGGTCGCTCGGGCAAGCGCGGCGGCGGCGGTGCCGGCACGACGCCGATGTTCGCCATGTCGTAGAGCGGGCGCAGCTGCGGCGCGTTTTCGAACAGCGGGCTCGGCGGGCCCGTCGTCGCCTCGATCATCGGCTGCAGCTGCGGCGGCAACGGCGTGTGCCGCACGAGCGGTTGATGCGGCCCGGTTCCCGTCGGCACGGTGAGCGGGTTGCTCGACGCGAACTGCGCCTGGAACGCCGGCGTCGGCGGGATCGCGGATTGACTGGGCCGCAGCGGCAACAGGTCGTTGACGTCGAACGCGGCGTCGGCGAGCGGATCCGGCGTCGGCGGAATCGGCGCCGCGGGCGCCGGCATGCGGCGCGACGTCTTGAGCCGCAGCGGCTCGCGTCGTGCGTGCGGTGCGATCAGGCTCGCGAGGAACACGGCGACGAGCGCGCCGCCGAACGCGTACATGCCGAGCCCGATCGGCACGTTGACCGTCGCCGCGCCGGCTTTGATGTCGGGACCGAGCGCGAACCACGCCCCCGCGATCGCCGCGGCGATCAACGCTTCGATCATCGCGATCCGCGCGAGCCCGCGCCGGCGTTCGCCGAACGTCCACGTCGAGACGAGCAGCGCGATCGTCGTCAACATGACGAGCCCGAGCGCCGCGAGCTCGGCCAACCCGAGCGGCCGGATCAACATGCCGGTCTCGAGCGGCTCGCACTCGACGGTTTCGCCCAAGTTGCAGCCGTAGGCGCCGATCAGCCCGACGTGAATCTCCTTGTGCTCGAACGTCTTGTCGCCGATGCGCGGATGACCGTCCCACCACGCCGGGATGACGCGGGGCAACAGCGCACCCGCGAGCGCCGCCGCGAACAGCAACGCAGCCAACAGTGCGAGCAGCGCGCCGAAGGCGCGAGCAGCCATACGAAAATCGTATCACGCGCGCAACGCGAGCGCGTCGAGGGCTTCGCGCGGGGTCGTCGCGGTTCGAAACAATCCGCGGACCTCGCCGCGCAACACTCCGGTCCGCGCCGCGTGGTCGAGAAAACCGACCAGCGGCTGCCAGAAGTCACCCGGATCTAGAAACACGATCGGCTTGGCGTGATAGCCGAGCTGGATTCCGGTCAGCTGCTCGAACGCTTCTTCGAGCGTGCCGAACCCGCCGGGCCCGACGATGAAGCCGTCGGCGCGATCGAACATGCCCTGCTTGCGCTCGTGCATCGTATCGACGACGTGGAGCTCGGTCAGGCCGCGATGCGCGACCTCGAGATCGACGAGCGCGCGCGGGATCACGCCGATCGCGCGGCCGCCGTCGGCGAGCACGGCATCGGCCAGCACGCCCATCAGGCCGCGATGCGCGCCGCCGTAGACGAGCGTCCAGTCGCGCGCGACCAGCTCCGCCGCGAGCGTGCGCATCGCATCGGCGTAGGCCGGCAAGCCGTCGGACGATGACAAGTACACGCAGACCGACGGCATGTCGCGACAGTACACTGCCGGCATGGACTGGCACGAGCGATCGTTCGCGTCGCTGACCACGCGCGAGCTCTACGCGATCATCGCGCTGCGCGAGCGCGTGTTCGTCATCGAGCAGCGCTGCATCTATCTCGATGCCGACGGGCTCGATCCGATCGCGACGCACGTCTGGGCGTCAGCTAACGACGCGATCGTTGCCTATTTGCGCATCTTGCCGCCCGGCGCGAGATTCCCCGAAGCATCGATCGGCCGCGTGATCGTGCTGGCGAGCGAGCGCGGCACCGGCCTCGGTCGCGAGCTGATGCGGCGCGGGATCGCGATCGCGAACGGGCCGATCCGGATCGGCGCCCAGGCGCATTTGCAGCGGTTCTACGGCGAGCTCGGCTTCGCGACGATCTCCGACGTCTACGACGAAGACGGCATCCCGCACGTCGACATGCTCAGACCCGCTGGGTCCTGAATGCCGAGCCGAGCACGAGCCACACGCCGGCGAGCGACAGCGCGATGACCTCGCGCCCGCTCATCGTCGCGAGCAGGTCGTCGGGCTGCAGCACCGGGAAGACGTCGCGCAGCAGGTACGCGCCGCCGCCGCCGATCGCGATGCCGACGGCGAGCCCGATGAACCCGACCGAGCGATGACTCGGCAGCAGCGCCGAAACGATCGCCGCGACCGCGTAGATCGAAATCCACGGTAGCGGATTCGCGGTCCGGAGGTGGAACCCGATCCACACGCAGAACCCGACCGCCAACACGTACGCCATGACCTGGAACCACCCTGGGACGCCCTTCACGCCTTCACCCCTTCCACGTCGTCCACGATAACGCGATCGCGGCGCCAATTGCACGCACGCTTCGCGCATGGTTGGATGCCGCCATGCGCATGATTCTCGTCGGTCCTCCGGGAGCCGGTAAGGGGACGCAGGCCGCACGGCTCGTCGATACGTTCCGGATTCCGCATATCTCCAGCGGCGATATGTTTCGCGCCGAGGTCAAAGAAGGCAGCGATCTGGGCAAGCAGCTCGATCACTACATGAAGCTCGGCGGGCTCGTTCCCGACGAGGTCACGATCCCGATCGTGCTGAAGCGGCTGACCAGCGCCGATTGTGCGAAGGGCTTCATGCTCGATGGCTTTCCGCGCACGCGCCCGCAGGCCGAGGCGCTCGACATCGCGCTGGCGAGCGCCGGCGTCGAGCTCGACGCCGTCGTGCTGATCGAAGTCCCCGACGGGCTACTCGAAGAGCGCGCGATCGGTCGTCGCACCGACCCGGTGACCAACACGATCTATCACCTCAAGTACAACCCGCCGCCGGCCGACGTTGTCTCGCGGCTCGTGCATCGCAACGACGACACCGTCGAAGCGGTCGCCAAGCGCACCGCGAAGTACCACTCGGAGACCGCGCCGATCATTCCGTTCTATCTCGACAAGGGAATTCTCAAGCGCGTCGACGGCGTCGGCGATCCCGATCGGATCACCGAGCGCATCACCGCGGTATTGGGATCGTAATGGCCGGCTTCGATCACAACGCGATCGACGCGAAGTGGCAGGCGACGTGGGAACGCGACGCGACGTTCAAGACGCCGACCGATCGCACGAAGCCGAAGTACTACGTGCTCGACATGTTCCCGTACCCGTCGGGCGACGGCCTGCACGTGGGGCACCCCAAGGGCTACACGGCGACCGACATCGTCGCGCGCGCGAAGCGCATGATGGGCTTCAACGTGCTGCGCGTGATGGGTTGGGACAGCTTCGGCTTGCCCGCCGAGCGTCGCGCCGAGCGCACCGGCGAGCACCCGAGCGTGATCACCGCGCGCAACATCGCGACGTTCAAGAGTCAGCTCAAGAAGCTCGGCTTGTCCTACGACTGGTCGCGCGAGCTCGCGACGAGCGATCCGCGCTACTACAAGTGGACGCAGTGGATCTTCGAGGTCCTGTTCGAGCGAAACCTCGCGTATCGCGCCGAAGTGCCGGTGAACTTTTGCCCGGCGCTCGGCACCGTGCTCGCGAACGAAGAGGTCCACGACGGCAAGTACGTCGAGACCGGCGACGAGGTCGAGAAGCGGCTGCTGCGCCAGTGGATGCTCAAGATCACCGAGTACGCCGATCGCTTGACCGAGGATCTCGCCGGGCTCGACTGGCCGAACGGCACGCTCAAGGCGCAGCGCGATTGGATCGGCAAGTCGATCGGCGCGAACGTGCGCTTCGAGATCACGACCGGTGGCTCGATCACCGTGTTCACCACGCGGCCCGATACGCTGTTCGGCGGCACCTATGTCGTGCTCGCGCCCGAGCACGAGCTCGTCGATGCGATCACGACACCCGCGCAGCGCGCCGCGGTCGACGCGTATCGCACCGAAGTCGGCAAGCGCAGCGAGCGCGATCGCACCGTCGAGGCCGCCGATGCGCCGAAGACCGGCGCGTGGACCGGCGCGTACGCGATCAATCCCGTCAACGGCAAGCAGATTCCGATCTGGATCGCGGACTACGTGCTCGCCAGCTACGGCACCGGCGCGGTGTTCGCGTGCCCGGCGCACGACGAGCGCGACTTCGCGTTTGCGACGAAGTTCGAGCTGCCGATCATTCGCGTCGTCGCGAGCCCGAAAGCCGAGGATCTGCCGTACACCGGCGACGGCAAGCACGTCGACAGCGAGTTCTTGAACGGGCTCGACAATAAAGCCGCGATCGACGCGATCGCGACGTGGCTCGAGCAGCACGGCAACGGCGAGCGGACGATTCGCTACAAGCTGCGCGACTGGCTGTTCTCGCGCCAGCGCTACTGGGGCGAGCCGTTTCCGTTGATCGAGCTGGCCGACGGCACGATCAAAGAGGTGCCGAAGAATCAGCTGCCGGTCGAGCTGCCGCAGATCGACGAGTACAAGCCGGCGCCGGATGGCAAGCCGCCGCTGTCGCGCGCCAAAGATTGGGTGCTGACGACCGACCCGATGACCGGCGAGCCCGCGACGCGCGAGACCAACACGATGCCGCAGTGGGCGGGCTCGTGCTGGTATTTCCTGCGCTTCCTGTCGCCCGATCGCGACGACGTCGCGTGGGATCGTGAAGAAGAGAAGTATTGGATGCCCGTCGATCTCTACGTCGGCGGCAACGAGCACGCGGTGCTGCACCTGCTGTACGCGCGGTTCTGGCACAAGGTGCTCTACGACGCCGGGTTCGTGTCGACGAAGGAGCCATTCGCTCGGCTGTTTCACCAGGGCATGATCCACAAGACGTCGTTTCGCGAAGCGAACGGCAAGTATCACCACGACGACGAGGTCGAGCAGCGCGATGGCGCGTGGTTCGTCAAAGGCAGCGATATCCCCGTCGAGACCAAGCTCGACAAGATGTCGAAGTCGCGGCTCAACGTCGTCAATCCCGACGTGATGTGCGCCGAATACGGCGCCGACGCGATGCGGCTCTACGAGCTCTACATGGGGCCGCTCGAAGACGGCGTCGAATGGGAGACGACCGGCGTCGTCGGCATGCGGCGATTCTTGGATCGCGTGTGGCGCTTGCTCGTCGTTCCCGCCGATCCGACATCGCCTGGCTCGATCGACACGTTGACGACGAAAGTTCGCGACGATGCGCCGACCGACAACAAAGAGCTCGAGCGCGCGCTGCACGCGGCGATCAAGAAGGTCACGCAGGCCGTCACCGACTTGCGGTTCAACACCGCGATCGCCGAGATGATCAGCTTCGTCAACGAGGCGACGAAGGCGCCGGTGATTCCGCGGCCGTGGTTCGAGATGTTCGTGACGATCTTGTCGGCGTTCGCGCCGCATCTCGGCGAAGAGATCTGGCAACGGCTCGGTCATCGCTCGACGATCACGTTCGCGCCGTGGCCCGCGTTCGACGAGGCCAAGCTCGCGAGCGACGTGCTCGTGCTCGGCGTGCAGATCGGCGGCAAGCTGCGCAGCGAGATCCGCGTGCCCGTCGATGCGAGCGAGGCGACGATCTTGGCGACCGCGAAAGCCGACGACAAAGTGCAGGCGTTTCTCGCCGGCAAGCCGATCAAGCGCGAGATCTACGTCAAGGGCCGGCTCGTCAACCTGGTGGTGTGAACATGACCGAACGCGATGCGTGTGCGCTGCTCAAAGCGCGCTTCGAACAAGCCGGCTACGCGATCGCCGAGAACATCAACCTCGACGAGCAAGGTGTGAGCTTCGAGATCGACGGCTACGACGCCGACAAGCGCGTCGGCTACGAATACGTCACCGAAGAGGCCGGTGACAGCTGGGACGTCGACGGCGACGTGATCGACGCGCTCAATGCGGCGCGTCGCGCCGGCGAGCTGTTCGTGCTCGTCGTCAACGAGACCGACGCGCCCGACGCGAAGTCGCTCGGCACCGCCGCCGATGCGTTCATCGCTGCGCTCGTCGAGAAAAAGCCGGCGGCGAAGAAAAAAGCGCCGGCGAAAAAAGCGGCTGCGCCGGCAAAAAAGAAGCCGGCCGCGAAGAAGAAGAGCTAAGCGCTCGCGCGCTCGCCCGCGAGACCGGCCTGCGCGGTGTGCGCGAGATCCGTCGCGGCCTTCGCGGTATCGCGCGCCGACTTCACGGCGCCGCCGAGGATCTTCTCGGCCGACGTCAGCGTTTCGGAGATGCCGTCGTCGACGCGCTGGACCAGCTTCTTCGTGAAGCGGAACGATGCCGCGGCGGTCTTTTCAGCGAGCTCGATCGCTCCGTCGGCGACCGCGCGGATCTCGCCGCGCGCGTCGTGCAGGAGCGCGATCACGAGGCTCTGGCTGCGATCGACGACGTCGAGCGCGAGATGCGTGACGCCCGGGACGATGCCCGAAGCTGCGATGGACTTTTGGGGTGCGTTGGTCGTGGTGTCCTTCATGCGAACAGCCTAAGACGCGACGCGTCATCAGCCAAATAACACCTGCTAACGCGATGCGTTAAACATCATTCATCACACAGGTATTCGGCGATTATGCGACGATTGCGCCGGTGGCCCGCCAGTTCATTCCGATCAACGTCGCGGTGTTGACGGTCTCCGACACGCGCACTATCGAAACCGACACGTCCGGCCGTTACATCGCCGATCGGCTGCGCGAATGCGGCCACGCGATCGCCGCGCACGAGATCGTCAAAGACAGCGAGCTGCAGATCCGCGCGAAGCTCGCCGCGTGGATCGCCGACCCCGGCATCGACGTGATCGTCGCCACCGGCGGCACCGGCGTCACGCCGCGCGATGTCACGCCCGAAGCGCTCGCGCCGCTCGTCACCAAGCACATTCCGGGCTTCGGCGAGCTGTTTCGTCACCTGTCGTTCGCCGAGATCGGCGCATCGACGATCCAGAGCCGTGCCGAGGCCGCGCTGTGTGGCCAGACCTACGTGTTTCTGCTGCCCGGCTCGACGAACGGCGTGAAGCTCGGCGTCGAGCAGATCTTGGTGCCGCAGCTCGATCACCGCACCGGGCCGTGCAACTTCGTGATGCTGCTCCCGCGGATCAAGAACGAACCGACCGGCCGAGCGTAGTGATAACGTCGAGGCGATGGCCTCGTTAGAGTCCGCGCTTCAGAAGGCGCTGTCGGTTCGGCTGAACCTGCAGATCAGCCTGTCGCAGTTGCCGATCATCGAGGAGTGGATGGATATCCATCTCGATCGCTGGCTCGAGCACAACCCGACGCCGCCCGACATGCCGAACGGCGAGGGCGTCGAATTTCTCGCGATGCTCGGCAGCGATCTGCGCCGCGTGTGGTGGGGCGCGTGGGGTGATCCGCGCGGGTTCGTGCCGCGCATGGCCGACTACTTCAAGCTGTGCAACATCGCGAAGAGCGACGCGCAGGTGCTCGATCAGATCGGCGAGCAGCTCGAGCCCAAGCAAGTCGGCTCGTGGATCGGCGTGTGGGGCGGCAAGGTCACGACCGGCTGGCACTTCATGGATCCGCACGACTGGCCGAAGGTCGAGCAGATGTTCGGCACCCACGAGGCGAAGTACGCGGTGAAGAAGTGGGTCGACGATCACCACATCACGCGTGTCGAGCGATTCTCGCAATCGATCGGCGACTCGCCGTTCTCGGAGATCGAGTTCGCGATTCCGGGCGACTCGGTCGATGCCCAGGTCGTCACGATGTCGGCGGCGTTCGATCAGCTCACCGGGGCGCCGCTGACGGCCGCGATCACCGATCGGCTGCGCATGGCGCAAGTGCCGCGCTTCGGCCTCGCGGTGCGAATTCGCGGCGGTCATATCGTGCGCGTCGGCGGCATCGCGCCGGGCCTCGCCGACGAGTCTGCGCTCGCGCTGTGCACCGACGCGAACGTCACCGCCGATCCGAAGCTGACGAAGTTACTCAACGCGCTCGGCAGCGGCATCGCGCGCGTGGAATACGGTCGCGCGGGCGAACGCGCCGGCGTCGACATGCACATCGTGCCCGGCGATCCCGCGCCCAAGCAGCGGCCGCCGGCGACCGAGCCGCCGCTCGGCGAAGCGAACTAAAATCGTGCCGCGGGCCGACTACGTGCTCGCGAGCGACGACGCTTTGATCGCGCAGTGCGAGGTCGATCGCTATCGCGCGTCGGGACCGGGTGGTCAGCACCGCAACAAGACCGAGAGCGCGGTGCGGTTGCGCCACAAGCTGTCGGGCGTCACCGCGATCGGCGAAGACAGCCGCTCGCAGTCGGAGAACAAGCTCCACGCCGTGCGGCGATTGCGCGCCGCGATCGCGCTCGACGTTCGCGAGCCGGTGCGGATCGACGGCTTCGTGGCGTCGCCGCGGCTCGCCGCGTTCGTCGCCGCCGGCACGGCACCGCTCGGGGCGAAGACGCGCGTGACGGGCGAGTACTGGGCCGCGATCGGCGAGCTGCTCGATCTGATCGTCGGCGGCAACCTCGAGATCGGCGCGGCGGCGCAACGGCTCGGCATCACGACCGGCGCGCTATCGAAATTGCTGTTGCACGACGACGCGGTGGCGCGGCGGATCAACGATCTTCGTCGAGCCGCGAACATGCGCCCGCTGCGATAAGCTAGAGGCGTGCGTGGGGTGGTCATGGTGGTGATCGCATGCGGCTGCGGCCGCATCGACTTCGGCGCGAGCACCGACGCGCCGTCGATCGACGCCCACGTCGATCCGTGCCCCGGTCACGACGAAGACGGCGATGGCATCGGCGACTCGTGCGACAACTGCCCGACGATCGCGAACGCCGATCAACTCGACGGCGATGGCGACGGCGTCGGTGATGCATGCGATCCGCGCCCGACGATCGCCGGTGACTACATCGCGATCGTCGACATGCACACGAACCCGAACACGACGACCTACGACGACTACAACGGGCCCTACACGTGGACCGGCGATGCGCTGCGCATCGGCGACGTCAACGGCCACAGCGAGATCAGCTACAACTTGCCGGCGAACCTCACGCGGATCGAGATCGCGGCGACGGTCGTCGACGTGCAGGCGACGAATGCCGAATGGTTCGGGTTCTGGTACGACGGCGATCAAGCGACCGCGACGTTTGCGAGCGGCGAGATCGACCCGACGCAAGGCGATAGCGTCGTCAGCTTCTACCTCGAACAGACGATGGGCAGCGATTACACCGACTCGGGATACTTGATGCAGCCGTCGACGTTCGCGCCGGGCCAGTACTTCGTGATCACGGCGACGACCGCGCTCGCGACCGGCACGCAGGATCGGATCGACCTGGTCGCCGCGACGCCGGGCAGCGAGTCGCTCGCGATCACGATCCCGCTGGTCGAGCGCGGCTATCTCGAAGCCCAGCACATGGTCGCCGACTTCGAGCACCTCATCGGCTACGCGATTTCCGATTAGAGCGCGCGCAAGACTTTCGGCGGCAACAGCGCGCGGATCGTCATCCCGCCCGGCACGACGGTGCCTTCGAGATGGACCACGCCGCCTTTCTTGAGCTCGATGCCTTCGCCGCGACGGCCGTCGCCGAACGCGAGCCAGCCGACGAGCTCGCCGAGCCACGGCTCGTGACCGACCACGGCCGTCGCGCGCATCGGTTTCTGCGGGCCGGCCGCTCCGGCGAGCAGCGCCAACAGCTCGGCGCGCGGCGATTGCGCGAGCAAATCGGTCGCGATCGCCTGGCGTCCGCTGATCGGACGCAACAGCTCGGCGGTGCGCGCCGCGCGCGTCCACGGGCTCGTCAACACGTGATCGAGCTTCCAGCCGAGCTTGCGCAGACCTTTGACGACCTCGCGGAACTTGCGCTCGCCGGCGGCGGTCAACATGCGCACCGCGTCGTCTTCGTTGGGGTGGTGAGCTTCTGCGATCGCGTGGCGCACGACGAGGACTTGCACGCGCGCAGCATACGACAGCGGGCAGAGCGCCGTTGGGACAGGCGCGCACTGCCGCGCGGGCGTGGTAGACGAAAGCATGACGCACGAGCTGTGGGGGATCCGCGACGACTACGTCGGCGCGCCGCTCGATCCGGCGAGCTGCGATCCCGATCCGATCGCGATGGTGCAGCGCTGGATGCGCACCGCCGTCGAAGCGAAGCTGGCCTCGCCGAACGCGATGACGCTCGCGACCGTCGACGAGCGCGGCCGGCCGGCGGCGCGCATCGTGCTGCTCAAGGACATCGACGCGCGCGGCTTCACGTTCTTCACGAACTACGACAGCGGCAAGGGCCGCGAGCTTGCCGCGCACGCGTTCGCCGCGCTCGTGTTGTTCTGGGAGCCGCAGCATCGCCAGATCCGGATCGAAGGC
>DASXEF010000839.1:0-16666 GCA_036490255.1 Kofleriaceae bacterium | reverse complement strand
GGCGACGTCTGGGTCGGCACCGCGATCAGCGGGGCGCCGAACGAAGTGTTCGTGTCGCGCGACGACGGCGGCTCGTTCGCGCCGGTCGGCCTGCAGTCGCCGAAGATCTTCTGGAAAGCCGTGCGCGTCGCGCCGAGCGATGCTGCGCGGGTTTACGCGAGCGGTTACGAGGTCGCGCCGCCGACCGCGCACCTCGCGAGCTCGCGCGACGGCGGCCGCAGCTGGCTGGCCTCGAAGCTCGCCGGGATCGCGCTCGGTGCGACGCCGATCGTGCTCGTCGCCGCGGTCGATCCGCGCGCCGCCGACACGTTCTATCTGATCTCGGTCGGCGCGAACCCGCCCGCCGGCGATCGGCTGTATCGCTCGAGCGATGGCGGCGCGACGTTCACCGACGTGCTCGATGTCGCCGGCGCGATCCACGACGTCGCGATCGACGCGCGGCACGGCGTGCTGGTGTCGACGTTCGCGCGCGCCGGCACCGATCGCGCACCGGGCCCGGCGTTTCGCGCGAAGGACGGCGTCGCGTTCGCGCCGCTCGGCTCGCCACCGCTCGCGTGTCTCGGCGTCGCGCCCGACGGCGCCCTGCTCGGCTGCGCGCAGACCTCACTGATCCGCTCGAGCGACGACGGCAAGACCTGGAGCGAGCTCGCCAAGCTCGGCGGCATCGCCGGGCCGCTCGCCTGCCCGGCCGGCACGCCGGAGCACGACACGTGCAACGTCGCCGAGATCGCGCCGCTCGTCGGGCCGTCCGAGCGCACGTGCGATCGCGACGATGCACCGATCGCGACGCCGATGGTGCCGCGCGGCTGCGACGCCGGCGATCCACTCGGCTGGCCGCTCGCGTTGCTCGTCATCGCGATCGCAGCGCGTCGCGCCAGCTCGGGTACTGCAGCGTGACGCCGAGCTCGCGCTTCATCCGCGCGTTCGAGATCCGGCGATCGGCGAGCAGCATGCCCGCGATCGATTCGTTCTGGGGCGCGACGCGCGGCGGCGCCGGCACGCCGAGCTCGGCCGCGAGCGTGTCGGCGACGATGCCGATCGGATCGGGCGCATCGTCGGCGACGTTGACCGCACCGGTGACGTTCGGGCGCGCGCCGGCGTGAATGATCGCCTGCGCGAGATCTGTCACGTGAATGCGGCTGACGTGCGCGCGACCGTCGCCGACGACGCGATACGTGCCGGCGCGCAGCCGATCGACGAGCCCGCGGCCGGGGCCGTGAATGCCGGCCGCGCGTAGCGCGATCGCGCTCGCCGGTAGCGCGGCTTCGGCGGCGACCCGTGCGGCACCCTCGCGCGTCAGCGGCGCGAGCGGCCAGCTCTCGTCGACCCACGCGCCGCCGCCGGCGCCGTAGACGCCGGTCGACGACACGTAGATCAGGCGCTCGCACGCGAGGCGCGAGATTTCACCGGCCGGATCGGCGCCGGGCGGCGCGAGGCAGACGACGATCGCGCCCGCGGGAAACGCCGGGACATCGCGCGACAGCTCGAGCGCCATGCCGCGGACGCCCAGCTCGGCTGCGATCGCCTCGGCGGCTGCGGCATCGCGCCGCGTCACCGTGACCGCGTGGCCGCCTTCGGCGACGAGCCGGCGCGCAACCTCGCGGCCGGTATAGCCGCATCCGACGATGATCCAGGTCGCCACGCCGCGAGTTTGCGATCGTCGCACGAAGCTCGCTACGATCTTTTTTCGATTGCGCGCGATCGCCAGCAAATTGGTTTGGGCCGGCTTCGCGTGGGCCGCGTGTACGAGCCCGATCACGCCGCCCGCACCCGCGGAGCCCGCGCCTGCGCTGCCGCCCGACGCGACCCGGCACTACGCGATCTGGCTCGGCGGCGGCCGTGTCGGCACCGCGACCGAAGTCGAGACGTGGTCGTCGCGTGGCGTGCATCTGCGGCGCAGCGAGCAGATGATCTTCATGCGCGGCGACAGCCAGGTCGAGCTCGCGACCACGATCGACATCGATGCCGACATCAAGCTGCGCGCGCAGCGCGTGACCTGGTCGGAGCGCTCCGGCGCGTCGCAGCGCCACGCCGAAGCCGTACGGCTCGGCAACGCGTGGCACGCGAGCGATCCGGCGATCGCGATCGCGCCGGGCGCCACGCCGGCCGAGCTCGCACCGTTGATCGTGCGCCGCGACGGCCGCTTCGCGGGGCCCGTCGTGCTCGCCGCGCGCGACTTCATCAGCGGCGAAGGCCGCATCGATCCGGTCGCGCCCGGCCGCTTGGTCGCGCGGCTCGATCTGCCGGGGCCGACCGTCGCCGAGGCGACGATCGATCAGGCCGCCGACGGCATGCCCGCGCGCGTCGTCGACGGCGACGGCGTGATCGCGATCCGCGCGACGGCCGCGGAAGCGCAAGCGCCGTTTCCGGCGATCGATCTCGTCGACGCGGCCGCGGTGCCGATCACCGGCGAACGCCGCGCGCGCAGCCTGCTCGTGCTCGACGGCGATCTCGCGCTACCGCCGGTTCCCGGCCAGACGGCGACAACATCGGCGCACGGCATCGCCGTCGCGCTCGGCGCGGATCTGCCCGGCGCGATGCCACCGCCCGACGACGACGATGCACGCGTCGATCGCTCGCGCGAGATCCGCGCGCTCGTCGACGACGTGCGTGCCCGCGTCACGCCGGATCTCGGCGCGCCGGCCGCGTCGCCGCGCGACGCCGAAGCTGCGACCGCCGGCGACTGCACGACGTTCGCGCTCGCCTACGCGGCGCTCGCGATGCGGCGCGGGATCGCGACGCGCGTCGTCACCGGGTTGCGCGTCGACAGCGATGGCGATAGCGCTCGGCTCGTGCGCCATCGCTGGGCGGTCAGCTGGACCGGTCGCGCGTGGATCGCGGTCGATGCCGCGTTCGATGCCGCGCCCGCCGGCGGCGATCTCGTCGGGCTCGCGGTCGGCGATCCCGACGACGCCGGGCTCGTCGCCGGCGATGCGGCGCTCGCGCACGTCCGCGGCGCGCGGTGGAACTGAGTATGCTCGCGCGATGATCTGGCAGACGGCGGTGACGTTGGTGTTCCCGGGCTTCGCGCAAGGGCTCGCCGGTCGCACGAACCGCATGATCGCGTGGCTCGTGCCGGTATTCGCGCTGATGATCGCGACCGCGTGGCTCACGTCGTGTGTGTGGCTGTTGTTGTTCGTGCACCTCGCATCGGCGATCGATGCGATCGTCGTGCTGCGCGGCCGCGATCGCAGTGCCGAGAAGCAATGGATGCTCGGCTTGATCGCGATCGGCGCGACCGTCGGCGGCGCCGTCGTGGTCGGCGAGATCTGCGTGCGGGCGTTTCGGATCCCGTCGAGCAGCAGCATGCCGACGCTGCAGATCGGCGATCACGTGCTCGTCAACACGCTCGCGCGCGATCCGCACCGCGGCGATCTGATCGTGTTCGACTATCCGTGCGATCCGTCGCGGCAGTACATCTCGCGCGTCGTCGCGCTGGGCGGCGAATCGGTCGAGCTCCGCTGCAACGAGCTCTACATCGACGGCAAGAAGATCGACGACACGCCGGTCGCCGGCGACTGTCACTACGACGACTTCGACGAAGATCGCGGAGAATGGATGGAGCCGCAGCCATGCAGCCTGTTCCGCGAGACGCTCGGCACGCACACGTTCGACACGATGTATCGCGAGCACCGCACGAACGAGCCGCTCGGCAACTTCCCGCGCGCCGACGTGCCGCCGAGCTGCGCCAACGGCGGCGAAGCGATCGGAACGATCGCCGGCTCCGCGGGGAGCGACGAATGCGTGCCGCAGATCCGCTATGTCGTGCCTGCAGGCTACGTGTTCGTGATGGGCGATCATCGCGACAACGCGAACGACTCTCGCGCTTGGGGCGCTCTGTCGGTCGATCACGTGATCGGACGCGTCAGCGGGATCTGGCTATCGAGCGGCAGGCACGGCGTGTCGTCGAGCCGTATCGGTGGCGTCGAGTAACACTATTCGTGCGTCACGCGCGCGGGATACGCGAAGCCCTCGCCCGTGCACATCGGATTCGCGGTGAACGCGCCGGTGAGCTTGTGGCTCGAATCGTTGCAATGAAACGTCTTGGTGCCGTCGGCGCTGCTGATGCTCGCCATCGCGACTCCACCCGCAACCTTCGAGAGCTCTGCTTGAACCAATGCGTGCATGACCACGCACTGTGCATCGCCAGCGCCAAGCCAAGAATGCGCCCGCGCGCGCGAAAATGCGGCTGCGATCGCAACCGCGGTCGACGCTTCGAGTCCTGCCGCTAGCAGTGCAAGCGCAGGTGCCGCTTGCGTCCCAGCTTCATGGCTAGGACCACCCCGGCGGCGACAAGTGCCAATGTCAGCATGTCCACCTCCTCGCCCGACAAGATGGTCACGAAGGTCGCACCACGCAAGTCGAGCTAAGTGCTCGCGGCGCGACACGCCCACAGCGCGCGGCGCAACGCAGGCTCGTCGAGATCTTCGCCGATCATCACGAGCTCGGTGCGACGCGGTGCGACTCCCCAAACGTCGCGGTGCTCGAACGACGTTCGCACTCCCGCACGCTCGACGAAGCCGCGGCGATCGTCGCCGGCGACGTTGACGAATCCCTTCGCGCGCACGAGCCGATCGCCGAGGGCTTCGAGCACGGCGAGCACGCGTTCGCCGACGAGCGGCGCGTCGTCCGAGAACGCGATCGCGACGAGCTGGTTGCCGTGATCGTGTGAGTGATGCGAATCGCCGGCGCGCGACCACGCACGCAGCGCGCGCGGCTCGAGCAGCCACGTCGACATCGCGAGCGATTGATCGTCGGGAAACGCGGCTCGCTCGGCATGTGGCGCGAGTCGATCCAGCGCCGCGTGCGTCGCGCGCGCCGCGTCGGGCGTCGCGACATCGAGCTTGCTGATCAGCACGCGGTCGGCGGCCATCGCCTGCGCGGCGGCTTCTTCGCGCTCGCCGAGCGCGCTCGCAGCCGATTCGGCATCGACGACGCAGATGACGCCGGCCGGCGCGATCGCGTCGCGCGCCGCCGCTTGCTCTCGCGCGCGCTTCGCGCCGATTTCAACGTCCTCGTTCGGCGCCTGCGGCGCGACCAGCGACTCCAAGATCATCGCGGGCTCGGCGATGCCGGTCGTCTCGAGCACGACGTGATCGGGTTTGCTGCGCGCGACGATGTCGGCGATGCCTTCCCACAGATCGTTCTTGATATCGACCTTGCAGCACACGCAGCCGCCGGCGAGCTCGAGCACGTCGCCGCCGCGGCCGACGATCAACTGCGTGTCGATCGAGATCCGACCGAGCTCGTTGACGAGCACCGCGATGCGCTTGCCGTGCGGCGCGGCGAGCAAGCGGTTGAGCGCCGTCGTCTTGCCGGCGCCGAGCCAGCCGGTCAGGATCGTGAACGGAACTTTCACGCTCACGCTCACGCTCAGCGATCGAACAGCGCGCGCTCGACGACATTCGCGAGCAGCGCCGGCACGAACGGTCGCACGACGAACGCATTCGGTCCGCCGTCGGCGCCGACGTCGTAGATGTCGATGTACTCCGACGTCATCATCACGATCGGAATCGCCGCGGTGACCGCGTTGGTCTTGAGCTGGCGACAGACTTCGGCGCCGTCGATCTTCGGCAGGTCGCTGTCGAGCACGATCACCTCCGGCGGCTCGGCTTTGACGCGGGCGAGCGCGCTGACGCCGTCGCGCGCGACGCCGACGACGTGGCCGCGCCCCGACAGCACTTTCACGATCAGGCGCACGACGTCTTGCTCGTCGTCGATCACGAGGACGCGCGCCATTATTCGTCGATCACCGAGCGCAGGCAGGTCTCGGCGACGGGCGTATTCCAGTCGCGCTTGTTGCCGAAATAGTGGCGGATGTTGCCCTGGCGATCGATCAGCGCCGATTCGGGCACCGCGGTGATGCCCCACGAGGCGGCGATCTGGCCGATGTTGTTGTCGCCTTTCGGCGGATCGAGCAGGACCTGGAACGCCGTGCCCTTCGGCAGGCCTTGCGCGTACGCGTGCAGCGCGTCGGACAGCGTCGTGTCCTTGCCGCCGGAGATCTGGACGTTCGGCGCGAGCGCGTCGACGATCGCGACGAGCACGTCGGCCCAGTTGTGATCCGACGCGAGCGCGACGACGACGAAGTCGTTGCCGGCCATGTCCTTCGCCATCTGCTCGAGGTGCGGCTTCTCGGTCTTGCAGACGCCGCACCACGACGCCCAGAAGTTGAGCAGCACGACCTTGCCGCGGAAGTCGGAGAGATGGACCGGCTTGTTGTCGTGGTCGTACGCGACGAAGTCCGGCGCCGGAATCGGATACGTGCAGGCGCCGCCGTTGGGACACAGCGCGGGGTTCAGCGGCGGTTGCGACATCAGGCCGGCGCACGCGGACTTGGCCTCGCGCGCGGCCGCGTGCGGCACCATCCACAAGAAGAACGCGAGCACGACGACGCCGACGGCGGCGACCAGCCCGCCCACGATCAACGTGCGCGGCTCGACGACGATGCCACGTGGTGCCTCGGCCATCACGGACAATGTACCGGAAGTTCCGCTATGCTCAAAGCGATGTCCATGCGCGGCTCGCTCAGCACCATGTCCGCCGAGGACGTGCTCGAGTGGGTGGCGAAACGCCGGTTGTCGGCGCCGGTCACGTTCGAGCGCCGCGGCGCCTCGGGCCAGGCGGTGGCTCGCAGCGTCACGATCGAAGACGGCCAGATCGTGTGGGCGAGCAGCAATCGCCGCGACGAGCAACTCGGCGTGATTCTGGTCAGGAGCGGGCTCGTCGCCGAGCGCGCGCTTGCCGACGCGCTCGAGGCCCGCGCCGAGACCGGCGTGCCGCTTGGCAAAGTTTTGCTCATGTCGGGCCTGATAACCGAAGGCGCACTGGTAGAAATTCTCGCCACGAAAATTCGCGAGACGGTCACCGACGTCGTGACCTGGCACGAGGGTGATTTCGACGTGTTGCCGCGCCAGGTCACGCCCGGCACCGGCGTTTCGGCGCAGCTCTCGATCGAGGTGTGCCTGACCGTCGCCCGCCGCCGCGCGGCGCGCATGAGCGAGGTGATGGCCATCCTCGGCGATGACGACATCACGTTCTACGTGCCGCCGGGCGCGACGCCACCGCCGGCGGTGCCCGACGACGTCGTCGATCCGGCGCGGGCGTGGACGCTCGCCGGCGATCGCCACACCGCCGCCGAGATCGCGGCTGCGTTTTCGGCCGAGCGCTACGCGACATACGACGCGCTCGTCGACATGGTGCAGGCCGGCAAGCTCGTGATCGATCGCCGCCTGCGCGAGCGCACGAACTCGGCGATCGAGCTCGCCGCCGGTGCGCGCGGCCGGCTGCGGCAAGGCGATCGCGCCGGCGCGCTGGCGATGGCCGCGCAGGCGCTGCATCAAGATCCGCACGATCAAGAAGTCCGCACCACGTTCTCGCAGATCGAGCGCGCGCGCGTCGCCGAGATCGCGAAGCGGTTGCTCGCAAAGCACCGCGTGCCGAAGCTGGTTCGCGAGCTGACCGAGGAGGTTCGCCGCGAGCACAACCTGTCGCCGGCCGAGGTCGAGCTCGCCTCGCGGATCGATGGCCGCTGGGACTTGCTCTCGCTGGTGAAGTCGGCCAGCGTTCGTGAAGCCGAAGCGCTCCTCGCGTTCGCACATCTCGCCGACGCCGGAGTCGTGGAGCTCGGCTAAGCCCCAATGGACGCCGCCGCACCCACGATCGATCGTCAACGCCTGCTGCCGCGCAGCGGTATCGGCGTCGAAGCGCCGTGGCTCGTGATCGCGCCGCCGGGCAATCCGATCATCCGGCTCGATGCGCGCCTGCTCGATCGCGTCGAGCTGATCGGCCGTTCGCCGACCGCGCCGTTGATCGCGTCGGGCGTCGCGATCGCCGGCGTCGCCGCGGCCGGCTTCTCGCTGCTACCGGGCGGCGTGTTCGCGTGCGCCGGCCTCGCGTATCTCGCGCACGAGCGGTTCAGCGAAGCGCGCCGCCGCGCGCGCAGCCGAGACCTCTTGCTGGCGCTGGGCGATCTCGAGGTCGCGCTGCACGTCGCCGACGGGCCCGAAGCCGCGAAGGGCATCTCCGAGCAGCTCGCGCCGTACACGCGCGACGCACCGATCACGCGGCCCGACGTCTACGAAGACGCGAAGCGCCGCATGCGCGACCAGGCCGAAGGCCGCGGCGATGCGAGCGCGCGCCGCGAGCTCGAGCACGCGCTGCTCGTCGGCAGCGACGTCGTGTACATGCGCGAGGACTATCTCGTCATCGGCACGCAGAAGTACAAGATCGCCGAGGTTCGCGAGTACGCGCTGCGCGGCGCGAACTTGCCGCTGCCGGGCGGACGCTTGCTGCAAGCCGCGATGGGGCTCCTTGTCGTCGCGGCCGAAGAGCGCGCGACCGCCGGCGAGGACATCGGCGTGCTCTCGAAGCGCGTCGCCGATTACGAGGCGTGGAGCGGGCACACCGCCGGCCGGTGACTGCCCACAATCAGTTGCGCACTGCGCTCCCACCGACTGCAACGCGAATCGCGCAGACATTTCGCTAGTAGCCGCGGGCGCTGCACGTCGCGAGCACGCGAGTTGTAAGCGGCGCTTCCGTGCCGGATTCAACGCGACACGGTATGCGCGTTGCTCTTGCGAGCCGCATGCGTTTCACCGTCGCTGCGTCGATCCTTGTGGCTGGATGTACGACACCTGTCGGCGGCACCACCGGCGAGGATTTACCCGCGGTCAACGACAGCGTCGCGTGTGCGCCGTCGTCGGTCGTCGAGGGCGTCGACTTGTCCGACGGCCAAGGCACGGTGAACTGGAAGAGCGCCTACAACGACGGCATTCGGTTCGCGATCGTCAAGGCGACGCAGGGCACCTACAACACGCAGACACTGTTCGACTCGAACTGGAGCGGCATGAAGTCCGCCGGCGTGATCCGCGGCGCGTATCACTTCTTCGATCCGACCGAAGACGGCGCGGACCAGGCGAACCACTTCTTGTCGGTCGTCGGCGCGCTGCAGCCCGGCGATCTGCCGCCGATGCTCGACATCGAGTGCCCCGACAGCGACAACAGCTGCCTCGGCTGGTCGGGCGGCACGGGCGACGAGCCGGCGTCGACGATCCGCTCGCGGATGATGGACTTCGCGAGCACGGTGCAAGCCGCGACCGGCCGCATGCCGATCATCTACACGTTCGGCTCGTACTTCTCGGGCAACGGCGTGTCGACGAGCGGGCTGCAGACGTATCCGCTCAACATCGCGGATCCGACCACGTCGAACTGCTTCAACGTGCCGAGCCCGTGGAGCGCGGCGACGATGTGGCAGTACTCGTGGACCGGCTCGGTCTCGGGCATCTCTGGCGATGTCGATCGCGATCGCTTTCTCGGCGATCTGACCGCGCTCGAGGCGTTCGCCGGCGGCGACAGCAGCGGCAGCGGTAGCAGCGGCAGTGGCAGCGGCAGCGGCATCACGACGACGCCGCCGAACGGCTGCAACTCGGCGACGCTCGCCGCGCAAGTCCCGTCCGGCACGTGCGTGCAGTCGGCGAGCGACGGCGACTGGTACACGTGCGACGACGGCGAGTGGGACAGCGGCCAGAACGATTGCACCGCGACGTATGCGTGGTGCGAATCGCCGACGCTCGGCAAGTCGGTGCCGCCGCGCACGTGCGTGCAGTCGGAATCGAACAACGTCTGGTATCAGTGCGACGCCGTCGGTTGGGACACGCCGGTGAGCGGCGGTGCCGGCCCGATCGGCGCGTGCTCGGAGCAATACCCGCTTTAATACGCGCCGCCGAGCGGCACCTTGCCGTCGGCATCCGGCGACTTCCCCGCGGCAAGGACGTTGTCGTCGCGACAACACTGCTCGAAGTGCCAGATCCAGAAGCTGTCGCCGGGACGCGCCTGGGTTCGCAGGTAGTCGACGAGCTCGTCGTAGTCGTCGATGACAAACCGATGTGGCGCCCGACTGCCGCGATAGAACTTGTGCTCGACGATCAGCGCCGACTCGTTCTCGAGTACGCTTGCGAGCCGCGACAACATCGCCGGATCGGTGATCCGCGGCGCATCCACCGTCCAGACATCGGCCATGCGCGAACTCTAGTGCCCTGGATCTGAAGCTCGCAAGCAGCGAGCGTGATCGCGCCTCGGCGAAAAGCGAGCCGCGTGGGGTGGGTTCCGAGCGAGTAGCATCCGCCGGCCGTATCAAACCGGCACCGACGCACCGCAGGCTCCGAGCGAAGGGACCCAGCCCCACGTGCGAGCGATCGCCGAGGTGCGACCACGCGAGCGATCTGATCGCGAACTTCAGTTCCACTGCACTAGGTCATCGCTAGTTAGCTCGTCCAGAACGCGATCACGAGCGGCACGAACGCGAGCTGTGCGATCGCCCAGATCCGCGAGCTAGCCGCGCTCGCGTAGAGCTGCTTGACCGCTTTGTTGCCGTCCTCGACGGCCATGCGGCCGGCGCGACGATCGCGCTCGAGCTCGACGGTCTGGTGAACGCCGCCGAGCGCGAGCGCGCGCTTGAGCATCGGTGCGACGGCGAGCCGATCGACGATCGCGAGCGGCAACGCGAGGACGCCGGTGACCACGCCGATCGCCTGCGTTGCCGCGAGCATGACGAAGTATGCGTAGGTCGTGTCTGCGCGATGGTTCCAGACGAGATAGATGAAGCCCGCGACGGCGACCGCGCGAACCACGCCGATCAGGTTCAGGAGCTCGATCATGGCGCGCGCCTTGATCGACATGATCAGCACCGCGACGTGAGCCACGACGACCGCGGCGAGCACGACCGTGAGCACGATCGCGATGACGAGCCCGAAGCTCGTCAGCGACGCGAGCGGCGGTACGTGCGGCATCGCGCTGATCCGCTCGACGAGTCGCCATTGCGTGAGCAGCAACGCGCGCGCCGCCGCGGCCGAAAAGTACGTGCCGAACGCGAGCATCATCGCGCCGCGGCTCGAGTGCAGGTGATGCGACGCGAGCAACGGGCTCGCGCGCAGCGAGCGCATGCCGAGGATGCTCGCGTGCGCTTCGGTGCCGAGCCGCGCGAGCTGCAACACCGCCGCGGCGGCGAGCAAGCGAAACGCGAGCTGCGTGACGCCGGGCAGCGCGAACAGCGCGTTGCCGATCGCGATGCCGGCGCCGGCGGTCGCGAAGACGAAGCAAGCGACCTCGCCGCGATGCAGCCAGGCGGCGAGTCGCGGATGGCCCAGCCAGAACTGCGCGTGGCCGAGCTCGTGCGCGGCGGTCGCCCATTGCACGGCGTCGCGCTTGAAGTGCGTATCGACGTGGAGCTGGATCACGCTCGACCGCGGATGAAACGCGTTGCGCCGCGCGCCGTCGCTGACGATCGAGCGCACGCGTCCCGACAGCCCGAGCCGATCGATCTCGCGCTCGAGCCACTCGCCCGCCGTGTACGGCAGGTCGTCGGGGATCGCGGCGTCGAGCCGATGCGCGCCGCGCATGTACGCGATCGTCGCGAGCGAGTGCGCGACGCTCGGCAGGTACAGCAGGACCGCGATCCACCACCAGTTGCTCAAGGCTGCGTGGGTAAGCGTAGCTCGAACGTGCAGCCTTGGCCCGGCGCCGACGCTGCGCCGGCGCTGCCGCCCCACGGCGCGACGATGTCGCGCGCGAGCTCGCCGAGCTCGGTCACATCGGCGCCGTTGCCGTTGTCGGCGACGAGCACGACACCCCAGGTGTCGTCGTCTTGTGACGACACGCGCACGGTGAGCGAGCTGCCGGCGAGCGCACGCGCCGACGTCGCCGACGCCGAGATCAGTTGCGCGACGAGCAGCGCGAGCGCACCGGGCACGCCGCGCGCCGGTGGCACGTTGCCGAGATCGATCAGCAGCTCGATGCCACCGATCGACAGATCCTGGCCGGCGAGCCGGATGCCGAGATCGACGGTCGCCGCGAGATCGAACCAGCGCGGTGCATCGCCGGAATTCTTGAGCGCGCGATCGAGCTCGTCGAGCCGGCGCGCGAGCTGCGTCGCCTCGAGATACGCGGCGGCGATGTCTTGCCGGAGCGCCTGCAGCGCGTGATAGGGATACGGCGTCGGGCCGGTCGCGTGCGCGACGTGGCGCTCGAGGTGATCGACGACGAGGCCGAGCCGATCGCGCAAGCCGCGCAGCGGCTCGGCGAGCTGGTGGCTGACTTCGATCGCGACGTCGCCGCCCAGCTTCATAGGCTGCTCGTCAGCAAGAACCACGTCTCGTTCACGCCGCCTTGGATGAGGCCGTGCGCGTAGCCGATCTCGAACGTGCCCGGAATGAAGTAGCCGAAGAACGCGTCGAGCCGGAGCGCACCGCCGGCCGACCAGCGCAGGTCGCGCGCGAAATCGTCGGTGCTGTTGAAGGCGGTGCCTAGGTCGGAGAGCGCGGCCATGTGCAAGCGGCGAATGTAGATCGGTAGCGTGCCGAGCCCGCGCTCGATGATCCACAGCTCCTGGCGATATTCGAAGTTCGCCAGCGAGTACTGGCTGCCGCTCACCGCGCGTGTGTTGTAGCCGTGCAGGTACCCGATCGGCGTCGTGCGGATCGAGTTGACGATCGACATCGCGACGTCTTGTGCCGCGACGCCGCCGAGCGAGTAGCTGTTCGAGCCGATCAGATCGCCGGCGCTCATCGCACCGACGACGCGCAGCGCGACCACGCCGGGCGTGTAGCCCTCGGATTTGTGCCAGAGCTGCTGGTAGATGTCGAAGCCGTAGCTCGCGGTGATGTTGCGATACGCCGAGCCGAACACGGGATTGTCGACGCGCAGCGCGACGCTGGCGTCGAAGCCGTCCTGCGAGCCGAGCCCGAACGTCGTGCCGCGCACGCGCGAGAACGTCAACCGCGATTGCACGCCGGCCTCGACGTAGTTCGTGATCGGATGCGTCGGCAGCGCCTGGTCGGGCGGGATCAACATGCCGCCGGGCGGCGCCATCGCGAGGCGATACCAATCGAAGTCGTACGAGAAGCCGAGCGACCAGCTCGAGGTCGGTCGCGATTCGAGCGGAATGCCGAGCGACACGGTGCCGGCCCAGTCTTCTTCTTTGTAGTTCTGACCGATGCCGCCGACCTCCCAGCCGCCGCGCTCGACGAGCGTGCGCGAGCCCGCGAGCGAAAACGACGGTCGCCAGCCGGTGTACGTGTACGACGTGCCGATGTTGGTATCGCCTTGCGACACGTCCTCGCCGATCGCGAGCGCCCAGCTGTGCAAGCCGACCGCGTCGGTGCCGCTGGTCTGCAAGCTCGCCGTGCGCGACGACGCGTCGAGCTGACCGGTCCACGTCTGCGGCGCGAGCGTCTCGAGCGCGCGATATTCGCGCGGCAGCGAGACTTCGGCTTCGTTGTCGGGGATGAGCTCGGGCGCCGGCTTGTCGTCGATGAACTCGCGCGCGGGGATCCACGCGCTGCGATCGAGCGGAAGCTCGTAGATGTCGTAGCCGCCTTTGCCGACGGTGTTCTCGAATGCGAGCCACTTGCCGTCGGGCGATGGCCGCGCCGCGAACGCGCCGCCGATCACGTTCGTGACCTGCCACGTCGTCTTCGCGGCGAGGTCGTACGCGTAGATGTTCGAGATGCCGGTGCGATCGCTGTCGAAGAACAGCGTCTTGCCGTCGGCTGACCAGGCCGGTGCCATGTCGATCGCGCGATCGCGCGTGACCTCGGTGACCTGGCCCGACGCGAGCTCGAGCACGAGGATGTCGCGCAGGCCGCCGAAGCGCCACGCCGAGAACGCGATGCGCGCGCCGTCGGGCGACCACGCCGGCTGATACGCCTCGTCGAACTTGCCGCCTTCGTACGCGACCGAGATCTCGCCGTTCGGCTCGAGCGGCATGATCGCGAGCACGCTGTGCGTGTGCTTGTTCATCGAGAACGCGACGCGCCGGCCGTCGGGCGAGATCGCAGGATCGCGCGCGCGCTTGCCGGTCGTGAGCCGCACGGTCTGTTGCGTCTGCGCGTCCCAGCGGAACAGATCCTCGAACGCGTAGAACGTTCGATAGATGCGGCCCATCTCGTAGACGATCGAGCCGTCGGGCAGCATGTCGAACGGTCCGATGTTGTCGATGTTCGCGACGTTGTGACCGCGCTTGCCGTCGTCGCCTTGCGCGACCTCGCGGACGTACGTGAAGTTGTAGCCGTCGGATTGCACCCACACGAGCCGCTTCGAATCCGGCGAGTAGTGCGGCCACATGTTCGACTCGGCGGTGTGCGTGACCGCGCGACCTTCGGCGAGCCCGCGGCGTTCGGCGGCCATCTCCTCGAGCCCGTAGTGATCGCGCAGGTAGTTGTTCCAATCGTCGTACAGCTCGGTGAACGGCTTGCCGGCGGCCTTCGCGATCTGGCGGTTGACCGCGAACGGCGGCGCGTAGGCGCCGGAGATATGCGACATCTTGCGCAGCGTGTCGTCGCCGAAGCGATCGAACACGTAGCGCAAGAAGTGCGAACCGTAGACGTACGCCGCGTTGCCCTGCGGATACTGGCGCGGGTTGCCCGAAACCTCGTCGAGCCGCAGCTCGTACGTGCCGCTGCCGATCGTGCGCTGGCCGTGGCGCGCCGAGCGAATGTACGAATCGAAGCGCGTGCCGCGGTTGCGACCGCCCGCCGAGCGCTTCGACTCCTCGTAGACCGCGATGCCTTCGATCAGCCAGCGCGGCATGATCTGATTCGGCGCCAACGTCTTGCCGAAGATCTTGTTGTAGATCGTCGGCAGGCCTTCGTACGTGTCGAGGTGCAGGATGTGCGTGTACTCGTGCGCGATCAGGCCGTAGAGCCAATCCTCGTGATCGTCGAGCTCGGTGAAGCTCGACGGTCCCGTCGCGTTGACCTGGATCGCGTTGCGCGGCAGGACCGACGCGAAGCCGTTCGCCGAGTCGGTGTTGTCGATCAGATAGATCAGCGTCTTTTCGGTGGGCTCGTGATCGAGCGCCGGCGCGAGCAGCGAGTGCGCGTGCTCGGCAACTACGCCGAGCCGGCGCGCCTGCGCGTCGAGCGGCGCCCAGTAATAGATCACGAAGTGCTCGGTCTCGACGGTGCGCCAGTCGAGCGTCGGATCGCCGGCGTACGTGAGCCGCGCGAACAGCACCACGAGCGCGAGCACCGAATATTTTAGCGTCGACGACAAAGACCGTTTGCCGTTCAGATCGAGTCAGCGCTTGACAGCCACCGGCGTGCTGATCGCGAACATGTACGCGCTGACGATCGCACGAACCTCGGCCGCGGTCGCGACGCCGAGCACGCGCTCGACGAGCTTTTGCGTGCCTTCGGCGGTCATCTGGCGCAGCGCGTCTTTGACCTCGGGGATCGAGACCGCGCTCATCGACAGCTCGCGAATGCCGAGGCCGAGGAGAACCGCCGCGATCATCGGCTCGCCGGCCATCTCGCCACACACCGTGACCGGGATGTTGTTCGCCTTGGCCGCCGCGACGACCGGCGCGATGAGGCGGAGCAACGCGGGATGCAGCGGCTCGTAGAGGTACGACACGTACTCGTTCACGCGATCGACCGCCATCGTGTACTGGATGAGGTCGTTCGTGCCGATCGAAAAGAAGTCGCATTCTCGCGCGAGCAGATCGGCGGTGAGCGCCGCCGACGGCATCTCGATCATGATGCCGAGCTTGATCTGCTCGTCGAACGTGACGCCGTTCGTGCGCAGCTCGAGCTTGACGTCGTCGACGATCGCCTTGACCGCGCGGAGCTCCGCCACGCCGGAGATCATCGGGAACATCAGCTTGATCGGGCCGTGCGCCGACGCGCGCAAGATGCCTCGCAGCTGCGCGCGAAATAACTCCGTGCCCAGCGGCGACAGACACAGCCGGATCGAGCGCAGGCCGAGCGCGGGATTCGCCTCTTGCAAGTCGGCTTCTTCGACGAACTTCGCGAGCTTGTCGCTGCCGAGATCGAACGTGCGGATCGTCGCGGTGCGGCCGCCGAGACGCTCGAGCACCGCCAGCGTCGTCTGGTAGTGCGCTTCTTCGTCGGGCAAGCCCTCGCCCGTCATGTAGAGATATTCGGTGCGGAACAAGCCGACGCCCATCGCGCCGTACTCGAGCGCGTCCTCGAGCTCTTCGGGACCGTCGATGTTCGCGAGCAGCTGCAGCTCGGTGTCGTCGCGCGTCCTCGCCGGCAGATCGCGCATCGCATGCAGCCGCGCGTTCGCGGCGACTTGCCGGCGCTGCTCGTCGCGATATTCGGCGACCGTCGCCGCCGACGGGTTGACGATCACGACGCCGGTCGCGCCGTCGATCACCATGTAGTCATCGGTCTCGACGACCTCGGTGATGTCCTCGAGCGCGACGACCGCGGGGATTTCGTGGGCGCGCGCGATGATCGCGGTATGCGAGGTCTTGCCGCCGGCGTCGGTGATGAGGCCCGAAACGGCCGCTTTGTGGAGCTGCGCGGTATCGGCCGGCGACAAGTCGTACGCGACGACGACGGCGTCGGGCGGCGGTGCGAGCGGACCGGTGACGCGACCGAGCAGATTGCGCAGCACGCGGTCGAACACGAACTCGACGTCGCTCTTGCGCTCGCGCAGATACGCGTCTTCGATGCTGTCGAACACGGCGCGAATGTCGTCGACCGCGCGGCGCAGTCCCCATTCGGCGTTGATGTGCTCGTCGCGGATGTACTCGACCGCGGCGCCGACCATGTGCTCGTCGTGGAGCATCATCTGGTGCGCGGTGATGATGTGGTAGTCGCTCTCGTTCTCCGACGCGAGCTTCTCTTTGATCTTCGCGAGC
>DASXEF010000806.1:0-2778 GCA_036490255.1 Kofleriaceae bacterium | reverse complement strand
CGAGGTAGTGTAACGAGCATGTACTCGCCCGACCGCTACGTCATTGCGCTGCGGTTCGCGGCAGAGCGCCATCGCGATCAGCTCGTGCCCGGCACGCAGCTGCCGTATCTCGTCCACGTCGTCTCCGTCGCGGCCGAGGTGATCGCCGCACTCGCGAATCAGCACGACGCCGATCTCGCGGCGTGCGCGGCGCTGCTTCACGACACGATCGAAGATACCGGCGCATCGCGCGGCGAGATCTTGCAGGAGTTCGGCGCGAGCGTCGCCGACGGCGTGCAGGCGCTCAGCAAGGACAAGCTCAAGTCGAAATCCGACGCGATGGCCGACAGCCTCGCGCGGATCAAGAGCCAGCCGCGCGAGATCTGGATGGTCAAGCTCGCCGATCGGATCACGAATCTCGCACCGCCGCCGCCGAACTGGTCGCGCGAGAAGTGCGCGGCGTATCGCGACGAGGCCGGCTCGATCGCCGACGCGCTCGGCGCCGCCAGCGCCCAGCTCGACGCGCGGTTACGCGCCCGGATCGCGAGCTACGGCAGCTACTGCTAAGCTTGGACGATGTCTGCGTTGCGCCGTGTCGCCGAGCTGCCACAGCCGGTGCGCTACGTGCTGCTCGCGCTCGCGTTGATCGTCGCCGCGTGCGTGCTGCACTGGGTCGATCAGCCGGACGACGAGCTCGTCGAGCTCCACGTTCGTTCGCCGCTGCCGATCGGCGCGCCCGTGTTCACGCATCCGTCGACGCCCGAGCTCGCGAGCTGGCGCGTCGTGCTCGTGCCGGCATCGCAGGTCGCGCGCACGATCGCCGACTACGACGATGCGTTCGTCGCGCCGGTATTGACGTTGCCGTCGGCGCGCAACGACGACGACGGCGACGCGTGCCCGATCACGACGCCGCGCTACGATCACCTGCAGGGCTATCTCGCGCACGCGCCCGAAGGCATCGACGCGGGCGCGGCATGGCGGCGTGGCACGCGCGGCGCCGGCGTGTGGTTCGCCGACATCGAAGGCGGTTGGAACACGAGCCACGAAGATCTGCCGGGCGATCGCATCGCGCTCGTCCACGGCAAACCGATGACGCTGCCGGGCTGGCGCGAGCACGGCACCGCGGTGCTCGGCGAAGTCGTCGGCATCGACAACGACAAGGGCGTCACCGGCATCGCGCCGGATGTCGATCGCGTGATCACGTCGTCGATCGGCGGCTCCGAATCGGCCGATGCGATCGACGCCGCCGCGCAACAGCTCCGCGCCGGCGACGTGTTGCTGATCGAGCTCCAAGGCTACGGGCCGCGCGGCAAGTTCGCGCCGGTCGAATACTGGGACGACGAGTTCGCCGCGATCAAAGCGGCGACGTCACGCGGCATCGTGGTGATCGAAGCTGCCGGCAACGGCAACGCGAACCTCGACGACAAGATCTATCGCGGCAAGTTCGATCGCCGCGTGCGCGACTCCGGCGCGATCATGGTCGGCGCCGGCGCTCCACCGCGCGACGGCTTCGTCGACCGAGCGCGGCTCGATTTCTCGAACTACGGCGCGCGCGTCGATGCGCAAGGTTGGGGCCGTCGCGTCGCGACGCTCGACTACGGCGACCTGCAGCGCTGCGACGACACCGCGCATCGCCACTACACCGACGCGTTCAGCGGCACGTCGAGCGCATCGCCGATCGTCGCAGGCGCCGCGGTGCTGCTCGAGAGCTATGCGAAGCGGACGCTGTCGCCGGCCGACGTTCGCCGCATGCTCGCAACCGGCTCGCCGCAGACCGGCAACACGCGCGAGCACATCGGGCCTCGCCCCGATCTCGCGAAGATCTTCAGCGCGATCGAAACACCGGCCACGCGATCTCGGTGAGCCACTCGGCCGAATCGCGCGCCTCGATCGGATCTCGCACGTAGTATTCGCGCAACGGCCCGTCGACGGCGATCTCGTGCGCCGCGACGTACGCGCCGAGCTCGCCGTACGCGGCATCGATCGCGTCGGGCGAGCCGGCGTGCGTGACGATCGCGAGCTCGGCAGCGGGCACGTCGAACAGCTCGACCCGGCCGGCGAGCTTCGGCGTCGCCGACGGCGCGATCGGTGCGAACACGATCGCATCACCGCGGCCGACTTCGAACAGCGCGGCGTCGAACAAGCCGCCGAGCGAGCCCGCTTTGCCGAGATGTTGCGCGCGCAGCGTCGCGTGCAGTTCGCCGAGCGCGCCGTGCCACCACGTGCCGATGTCGCCGCGCTCGACGGTTTCGCGGACCGCGAGCGCACGCGTCACCGGCACGGTGCGATGCGAGATCGCGTAGCTCGGCCGATCCAGGATCGCGCGAAGCGAATCGACCGCGGCGCGCGTCTTCGCGAGCTCGACTTCGAGCCGCTCGAGGTGCTTGTTGATCAGCGCGCTGCGCAAGGTCGCATCGGGCGCGGCGAGCACGGCTTTGACGTCGGCGACCGGCATGTCGAGATCGCGGAGCCGGCGGATCACCTGGGCCTGCGGAATCTGGGCGGCCGCGTAGTAGCGATAGCTCGTCTGCGGATCGACCGACGCGGGCTCGAGCAAGCCGATGTCGTGGTAGTGGCGCAACGTCTTGATCGTCAAGTGCGTCGCGCGCGAGAAGTCGCCGACGGTCAGTCGCTCAGCCATCTGCCGAGCATCGACCCTCCGGTAGCGGGAGAGTCAAGCCGAACATCGGCCCTTGACCCTCCTCGCGCGGCACGAGCCACGGTGGTGGCATGCAAGCCATCATCGAAGCTCACATCAAAGCCGTGAACACGTTCGACACCGACGCGATCGCCGACACC
>DASXEF010000916.1:0-8532 GCA_036490255.1 Kofleriaceae bacterium | reverse complement strand
GTCGGCGATCGCGTCGTCGCGGATCAACGCGCGAGCGAGGCGGCGCACCCACGCCATCTCGGCCATGAGCTCTTCGCTGGTCGGCCCGCGTTCCATCCGTATACAACTGCCACCGCTCGCACGAACGTTTGCGAAAATCGTTTCGGCTCGAGCCGAAAAGAAACGTCCCTTCGTTACTCGTCCCTCCAGCCGTTGATCGCATGACGTGCCGCACTTGCTTGTCGGCCTGTGGTGCCGGCCGCGAACCTGTCCAGCACCTCCGCCACCAGCACACGCTGCAGAGCCGTCATCCGGCGGATGATCGTGTCGAAGCGCGGCTCCTGTTCGCGATCGAGCACCACCAACAGCGTATCGGCGGCGCCGGTCGACGTTCCGTCCTCTACGAGCGAGCGCAAGAACGCCGGCAGCACCGCGACGAAGTACTCGGGCTGAAGGAAGCTGAGCACGTCGCTGCGCCGGCCGATCAGGGCTCGATCAAGCTCGGTCCAGTTCCTCCCGGCGACTGCATTGCGGAATTCCCCATCGTCGGTTCCGCCGGTCAGGGCGCTCGTGAAGTCCAGCGGTTCACGTGGGAACGCATCGCGTAGGCGATCTACGAGGTCATCCATGCTCACACCGAAAACGAAAACGGCCTCGCATCGCTGCGAGACCATTTCGTTACCTGGTGGAGTGTAGGGGGATCGAACCCCTGACCTCTAGAGTGCGATTCTAGCGCTCTCCCAGCTGAGCTAACACCCCAGGTGAGGTGCGGTTGGATAACACCCGAGTGTTGGGCTGTCAACCGGATCAGCGAGGCGCCAAAACGATGCACGTCGTCGTGCCGTGCGCGTACAACGTGCCGTCGGCGCCGGTCACGCGGCCTTCCGCCGTGATCACGCGCGAGCCGACGTGAAGCACGTTGCCCTCGGCGCGAATGGGGCCGCTGTGCTCGTCGAGCCCGCGCACCATGCTGACCGATAGGTCGATCGTCGTGTAGCCCTTGCCGGCGGCGAGCGTCGAGTGAACGGCGCAACCCATCGCCGAGTCGAGCAGCGTCGCGAACCAGCCGCCGTGCACGACGCCGATCGGGTTGTAGACGAAGCGCTGCGGCGAGCCTTCGAAGATCGCGCGGCCGTTGTCGATGTCGACGAGTGTGAAGCCCATCGTCGCGGCGATCGGCGCCGACGGATAATCGCCGCGCATCACGCCGCGCATGTAGTCGAGGCCCGGTAGCTCGCGTGCGACCGCCGGATCGAACTCGCGCGATTCGTACTCGTAGGTGCGCGCGATCATCGCGAACCTCCGTCGAGCGCGCGGTCGACTTCGCGGATCAGATCAGATGTCGGCAACGGGATGCCGTGGCGGACGAACGCGATCGCGCGCGCGATCACGTCGGCGTCGCGCAGCACGCGGCGGTGGCCGAGGCCGTGGGTCTCGACGAGCTGCGCGTTCGGCCATGCCGCGGCGAGCCGCTCGCCCTGGCGAAACGGCACCTCGTGATCGTCGCGATCGTGGATCACGAGCAAGCCGGCATCGCGCGGTGCCGCGAGCCGTTCGAGCGCGAGCGCTTCGACGGCGACGCCGGTGTGCTCGCCGATGCGCCGCTCGAGTGCGCCGCGATCGAGCTCGTCGAGCCCGAGGTATTGCGCGAAGCGCGCGACCGCGTCGGCGACCATCACGTTCGGCGAGACCAGCACGTTGCGCGGCGCCTCGACGCCGGCGCGCGCGTGCGCGAGTAACACGGCCGCGGCACCGAACGAATGCGCGACGATGCCGTGCAGCGGTCCGACGGCGTGCGTGACACCGGCGATGCAATCGGCGAAGTCCGTCAGATAGAGCCGATGATCGGGCGAGTCGCCGTGCCCGACGGCGTCGAACGCGACGACGCTGCAGCCGGCCTCGACGAGCGGTCCGACGAATGCGCCGAGCTGCGAGCCGCGACCTTCCCAGCCGTGCACGAGCAGCACGGTCGGCCCGAAGCCCCAGCGCCATGCCGCGAGCTTGCGCGTCGCGCCATGCCAGCGCGGCGAGCTCAGCGCGACGTCGACGGAGAACGGCCGCGCACTCGCGAGCACCGCGACCTCGCGCGCCGGACGCGTATGGCGGCGCGGCGTGATGAAGATGCGTTCGGCGAGGCTGGTGCCGAGCTCGTCGGAGACGGCAAACGCGGTCTGCAGCGCGACTCGCGCGAGCCGGACGGTCGTCCGCGAAGGCTTGCGAACGACCGTGCTATTTTTAGGCGCCGACGAATGCAACATGTGACTCCTTCGATGGTTACGCGCGTGCGCGCGACGCAGGTCGAGATGACACGACGAGCCGTTCGAACGCTGCACGAGCGCGCACGAGCGCGTCGGGTTCGCGCAAGAACCGCGAGAATTGGTGACAGCTGAGCATGATGCCGTACAGCTCGAACGCGAACTGCTCGGCATCGGTCGATGCTGCGAAGTGGCCTTCGCGCACCGCGATGCGCGCCGCTTTCGCGAGCTCGTCGATCCAATCGCGCGAGGCGCGGATCAACGCGTCGCGCGGGGGGCCGGGCCGATCGTCGAGCTCGGCGCACGCGCCGACGAAGAAGCAGCCGCCGGGGCGTTGTCCCCACGCGATCCAGTTCTCGAACAACGACCGCACGCGCGGTTCGCCGCGCGGCTCGCGCAACGCCGGCACCATGACCGCTTGCACGAACTGACGGCTCGCCTCTTCGACGATCGCGACGTCGAGCGCTTCCTTCGATCCGAAGTGCGCGAACAAGCCGCTCTTCGAGAGCTTGGTCTCCTCGGCGAGCCTGCCGATCGTGACATGCGAGACGCCGACGATCGTCGCGAGCTCGAACGCTCGCGCGAGAATCGCCTGCCGCGTTTCTTCGCCTTTGGTCACGATCATAGAATAGAACGCTCGTGCCATTTGTCAAGCGCGTGGCGGCTAGCCGGCCGTGGTAACCAATCGCGTGCCTCGCGAGCGCCTCGACAAGCTCCTCGTCGATCGCGGCCTCGCGGTGAGCCGCGAACGCGCGAACGCGCTCGTGATGAGCGGGAACGTGCTCGTCGATGGTCACGCCGCCGGCAAGCCGGGCTCGCTCATCGACGTCGCCTGCGAGATCACGTTGCGCGCCGAGGACCATCCCTACGTCTCGCGCGGCGCGCTCAAGCTCGTGAAGGGCCTCGACGCATTCGCGATCGATCCGACGGGCATGGTCTGCCTCGACATCGGCGCATCGACCGGCGGCTTCACCGACGTCTTGCTCCGCCGCGGCGCGACGCGCGTCTACGCGATCGACGTCGGCTACGGCCAGCTCGCATGGTCGCTGCGCCAAGATCCACGCGTGGTCGTGCTCGAGCGCGAGAACGCGCGCAACATGGATCTCGCGCTCGTGCCCGAGCCGTGCGAGCTCGCCGTCCTCGACGTCTCGTTCATCTCGCTCACGCTCGTGCTCCCACGCGTCGCCGAGCTGCTGCGTCCGCCGGCCGGCAAGCCGATCGTCGCGCTGGTCAAGCCGCAGTTCGAAGTCGGTCGTGACCTCGTCGGCAGAGGCGGCGTCGTTCGGGACGAAGCGGTGCGCCGCAGCGCGGTCGACAAGGTGCGCGCCTGGGCGGCGAGCAACGGCTTCGTGCCCGGCGACGACGTCGAGTCGCCGATCACCGGACCCGCCGGCAACGTCGAGTACTTGCTCGCGCTTCGCACCGCATAGCAGGCGCGCACAGTTCCGCGAGCGATGCGCGTGGTCCCGGGAGCGATGCGCGTGGTCCCCGCAGGCGATGCGCGTTGTTTCGCGAGCGATGAGCGTGTTCCCGCGAGCGATCCGCGTGGTCCCGCGAGCGATGCGCGTGGCCGCGCGAGCGATCCGCGTGGTCCCGCGAGCGATCCGCGTGTCCGCGAGCGATCCGGACGTCGTGCTCTGCCCGTGCGTCGCATGCGGCCACGCGATTCGGCGTTGACAGGCTCTTGGCGACGTCGTACATATTTATTGAATGAACGTTCATTCAATAAATCGACGTTCGAATTATTTGCTGAATATCAGTAGGTTGCGACTCGCAATCAGCTCACCGTCGACCATGTTTCACACATCTACCAATTTATTGAATGAACGTTCATTCAATAATCTTTGGCGAGCCGCCGAGACTGCCGAGCGACCGCAATGACACCGCACCGCTCCACGCGCGCGTCGCGCAACGACCGGCGCCGCGCAGCCACGACCTCGACGCGACCACGTGCGACCGCCGCGCGCACGCCAAAGCGATCGCCGAAGCGCGGCCGGCCCGTGCTCGACGATAAGCGCCGCAAGATCCTCGACGCCGCGCTGTCGGAGTTCGCGGAGCGTGGCTATCACGGCGTCGCCGTGCCCGAGGTCGCAGGTGCCGCGGGCGTCTCGACCGGCACCGTCTACATCTACTTCGACTCGAAGGAAGCGCTCGTCAACGAGGTGTTCCGCGACGCGAAGAGCCGGCTCAAGACCGCGCTGCTCGATGGCTTGCCCGAGCTCGATCCGTATCGGATCGACAACGGCGAGGCATGGTTCCTCGAGCTGTGGCGGCGGCTCGGCACGTTCGCGCACGGCGAGCCGAAAGCGTTTCGCTTCCTCGAGATGCAAGATCACGTGCCCTATCTCGACGCCGACAGCCGCGCGCTCGAGCTGTCGGTGCTCGCGCCGCTGTGGTTCGCCGGCAAGCAGCTGCGCGCACGTGCCGCCGAGCCGCCCGTCGATGTCGCGATCGCCCTGCTGTGGGGCGCGTTCGTCGGGCTCGTCAAAGCCAGCCGGCTCGGCTACCTCGCGCTCGACGATCGCGGGCTCGAGCAAGCCGGCGCCGCGTGCTGGCGAATGATCGCGCCGCCGACGTCGCGCGCGACCTGATCACGTTCCCGGGAGCCAACCCAACAAAGGAAACCTCATGCTCGCGTCTCAGACTGCTACTTCCACTCCGTTTCGCGCTCCTCGCCACAGCCTCGACACCCTCGCCGATCTGACCTCGGCCGAGCTCGAGTCGCTCTACCGCGCCGCGACCGTGTCGTCGTCGATGCACGCCGCCGATGGTGCGCTCGTCGGCCGCATGCTCGCCGTGCGCGGCTTGCCCGCGCCGATCGCCGCGCCGATTCGCCGCTGGGCCGCGTCGGCATCGTTTCTGTGGGAAGGCAAGACGTTCAACGCCGCGAGCGATACGCACGGCGTCGGCCACAACCGCGTGTTCGGCGGTGGCGTGCTCGGCCGGCAGAACCTGTTTCCGTTCGAGACCGCGTTCGGCGCATCCGCGATCGACGGCAAGCCGACGCTCGTGCTCGATTACGATCTCGCGGTGAACCCGGGCTACATCCGCCACGTTCACGACGAGATCCGCGAAGTCTCGCCCGGCATGTTCATGGGGCCGGCGATGTGGAGATCGGGCGCGACCAAGACGCTCGTGCTGTGGTTCGGGCTCGACGCGACGGCGGCGGCGGCGAAGTCGAGGCCGTCGTGACGTTGGACGTCCCGCGGCGCGTCGCGATCACCGGCGCGGCCGGTGCGATCGGCGGCGCGATCGCGCGGGCGATGCGAACGCGCTGGCCCGATGCCGAGCTCGCGCTCGTCGATCGCGCTGCCGCTGCCGCACCGCTCGAGCTCATCGCCGTCGAGCTCGGGCGTTGCACGACGCACGTCATCGATCTCGCGCAGCTCGAGACGCTGCCGAGCCTGATCGATCGAATCGGCGACGTCGACGGCTTGGTCAACTGCGCCGGCGTGATGAAAGTGCAGCACGTCGCGACGTGGAAGTGGGCCGACGCGAACGCGCTCATGACGATCGATCTGCTCGCGCCGCTGCGGCTACAAGATCTGGTCGTCCGCGGCATGGTCGCGCGCCGCACCGGCTTCATCATCAACGTCGCGAGCATGGCCGGCCGCGTGCCGTTGCGCGGCGCCGCGTACTACGGCTCGGCGAAAGCCGGTCTCGCGATGGCGTCGGAGATCGCGCGCGCGGATCTGGCGGATCACGGCGTGCGCGTCGTCACCGTGTATCCGGGACCGGTGAAGTCGCCGCTCGAAGCCGGCGCGCGTGCCGACTACGGCGGCGGCGGCTTGATGGCCAAGCTCGCGCCGAACGGCGATCCGGACGAGCTCGCGAAGCGCATCATGACCGCGCTCGCGAACGACGAGCCGCGCGTGATCTATCCGAGGCTCTACGGCGTCGGCTGGACCGCGCCGAACTTGTCGAGCTGGATCGCGCTGTCGTACGGGCCGCCGCCGATCGCGTAGCTAATCTAGAACGACTTCGCCATCGCCGCGAACGTGCGCTCGGCGGCGATGCCGGCGACTTTTTCGTAAAACGGTCGCGGGCCGATCCACGCGACCTCGCAGCGATCGTGATCCCGCGCGACGTCGACGAGACACGCGACGAGCAGCGCTTCTCCCAGCTTCTGGCCGCGATGCTCCGGCCACGTGCCGGTCGGTCCGAACCAGCCGAGCCCGCGGTTGTTGCCGTCGTGCGCGGCGAACGCGCAGTACACGCCGGCCTTGAGCGCGACGTGCACGCCGGCCGGCGAATGCTCGAGCGCGCAAGCGAGCTCGAACGGCCACGCGCCGCCGAAACCCGCACCGACCGCGGCGAGCAACGCAGCTTCGCCGGCGACCGCGCGGCGGATCTCGTAACCCCGCGCGCGTGCAGCGTCGGCGAGCTCGTCGGCGCGCGCTTGCGTGACGCGCGGGTTGTTGTGCACGTCGATCAAAACATTGCAGCGGGCATCGCCGTTGCGCTGCCAGCCGCGCTTCGCGAGCCACGCGATCGTCTCGGCGTTGCGCTCGTCGATGCCGGGCGCCAGATAGTTGCCGGGTTGATCGAGAGCGCGCAGCCGTGGCTCGCCGCCGTCGCGCGCGTGGCGCTCGCAGGTCGCGAGCAGCTCGGAGCCGATCCCGCGACGCCGCGCGCTCGGATCGACCGCGAGCACGCGCAGCCATCGCGCGCACACGCCGGCGACGCCGACGAGCACGTCGCCTTCGTACGCGGCGAACGCGTGCGGCGTGCCGACCGGGCCGGCGCCGAACAGCTTCTCTCGCGCGACCTCGGCGGCGCGATCGAACGCGCACGACGCCGCAAGCACGCGCGTCGCTTCGGCGAGCTGCTCGATCTGTAGCGGCACGACGCGCATGCATCTAGTTTGGCGCCCGACGCCCGGGCGTGCGAATTTCTAGGCATGCGAGCGATGCTGTTATGTGCCGGGCTGTCGACACGGCTCGGCGAGCTCGGTGCCGAACGGCCCAAGCCGCTGTTGCCGGTGTGCGGCATTCCGATCGTCCGATACGGCATCGCGAACCTCGTCGCGCACGGCATCACCGAGATCGTCATCAACACGCATCATCGCGCCGAGCTGTTCGAGCGCGAGCTGGGCGACGGCAGCCGCTTCGGCGCGAAGATTCGGTTCATCCACGAGGCGACGATCTTGGGCACTGGCGGCGGCCTCAAGCACGCGCTGCCGTTGCTCGATCCCGACGGCAGCGACGAGCCGTTCATCTCGGCCAACGGCAAGCTGATCTTCGATCTCGATGTCACCGCGCTGATCGCCGCATACCGCGCGAAATCACCGATCGGCATGATGGTCGTGCGCCGCGTGCCCGACGCAAAAGCCTGGGGCGCCGTCGAGGTTGCCGACGACGGCCGCATCACCAACATCTTGGGCGACGGCCAGCACATGTTCTGCGGCGTCCACGTCACGCGGCCGTCGGTGATGGCGCGGTTGCCCGACGGCGAGAGCGACTCGATCCGGCAAGGCTACTTGCCGTGGCTGCGCGCGGGCGAGCCGGTGCTCGCGTACGAGCATCGCGACGGCTACTTCGCCGAGCACTCGACGCCCGAGCGCTACCTCGAATCGAACTGGGCGCTGCTCGGCGGCCAGACGCTGCGCCATCCGCCGGGGCGGCTCGTCGGCATCGATCCGACGGCGCGCATCCACGCCGGGGTGACGATCACCGAGCCGGTGCGGATCTGCGCCGGCGCCGAAGTTTCAGCGCCGATCGGTCCGAATGTCGTCGTCGGCGAGGGAGCGCATGTCGAGCACGCGCTATCCCGCGCCGTCGTGTGGTCGTCGGGAACCGTGATTCGCTGACGAATCAGCGATAGCGGTAGTGATAGCGACCGCCCCAGTTGCCGTGGCGATAGCCGGGACGGTTGACCCAGTGCGAGCGGCGCTCGACGAGATAGCCGGGCTCGTGGCGGTAGTACGACCAGCGACCGTGGTCGCGGTAGTACCAATAGTTGTTGTAGTAGTAGACCGGCCGGCCCTCGTAGTACTCGGGCGTCGACGATGCGATGTACGCGTCGGGTGGCGCGACCTCGACCACTACCTGCGCAGAGGCTTCTTGCACGGTGCCGACCGACATGCCGGCGAGGAGTGCGAGCGATAAAAGCATTTTCATGGGTCTATCCTTGGTTGTGCTGGTAGTTGGCGTGGTGACGAATGTTATCAGCCAGCTTGGTGCGCTGGTCCGGAGTCAGGTTCGGCGTGACCGCTTCGTAGAGCTTGATCATGCGATTGATGCCCCACACGGCCATGTGCGAGTTCAGCTCACCCTTGGTCGGTAGCGATTTCGCGTCG
>DASXEF010000226.1:0-9127 GCA_036490255.1 Kofleriaceae bacterium | reverse complement strand
CGACGCGTGGGTGAACGGGCGCTGGGACGTCGTGTTCTGCCGCAACGTCGTGATGTACTTCAGCGAGGCGCGCATGCGCAGCGCGGTCGAGCGACTCGCGCGTTCGCTCGTGCCCGGCGGCTACCTGTTCCTCGGTCACGCCGAGACGCTGATCGGCCGCGCGCCCGACGATCTCGAGCTGTGCCACACCCACAACGCGTTCTACTACCGCAAGCTCGGCGCGGCGAAGCCGATCGTGACGACGCCGGATTGGCCGGCGCAGATCGAGGCGGCATCGCAGCGCGTCCACGCGATCGTCGACGAAGCGATCGCGGCCGATCGCGGCGCACAGCTCGCCGCGATCCGCGCGCTGATCGTCGACGAGCGATTCGGCGAGGCGCGCGAAGCACTCGCGGCGTTGCCCAGCGATCTCGCGGCCGGTGCCGACGCGCGGTTACTCGGCGCGATCGCGCTCGCGCAGACCGGCCGGCTCGCCGAGGCCGAAGCTGCGAGCCGTGCGCTGCTCGGCGATGCCGCGCATCGCGCAGCCGCATATTACGTGTGCTCGGTGTGTGCGGCGAGCGCCGACGATGCGCGCGCGGCGCTCGCGGCCGATCCGTCGTTCGCGATGGCGAGCGTGCAGCTCGCGTTCCTGGCCAAGCAAGCAGGCGACCGCGCGGGGCACGCGACCGAGCTCGCGCGCGCGATCGCGCTGCTCGAAGCCGAGGAGCCGGATCGGCTCGCGCTGTTCTCGGGTGGCTTTCACAAAGCGGCGCTCGTCGAGCTGTGCCGTAGCGAGCTCGCGAGGACCATGCGATGAGCGATTTCGCGGCACGTGCAGCGCAGCTCCGCGACGCGTTCGATCGCGCGTTCGCAGCACCGGTCGCACCGGCGACCGCGGCGCAGCGCGACGTCTTGCAGATCCGGCTCGCGGGCGAGCCGTTCGCGATCGCGCTCGATCAAGTCGCGTCGCTGCACGTCGATATCAAGGTCGTCGACGTGCCCGCCTTGTCGCGCGACCTGCTCGGCGTCATCGCGGTGCGCGCGCACGTCGTGCCGGCATACGATCTGCGCGGCGTGCTCGGGCTCGGTCGCGAGCTGCCGCCGCGCTGGCTCGTGGTCGCGCGCGACGCCTCGGCCGCATTCGCCTTCGATGGCTTCGACGGGCTCGTGCGCGGTGGTACGCAGCTCTCGATCGTCGATCTCGCCGCCGCGTGTGCGGCCGTGCACAAGGAGCGTTAGATGAACTGGACGTTTGGACGTAAAATCGGCGCGGGCTTCGCGATCTCGACGGTCATTCTCGTCGTCGTCGCGGTGCTCGGCTATCGCACGGCGAAGTCGTTGATCGAGAACGACGAGCGCGTCGCGCGGACGAACGACGAGCGCGCGGAGCTCGCGACGTTGACCCTCGACGAGGTCGACGCCGAGACCGGCATGCGCGGCTTCGTGATCACCGGCAAGGACGACTTCCTCGAGCCGTACGAGCGCGCGACGCCGGAGATCGAGAAAGTCTTCGCCGACCTGCGGCGGGTCACCGCGAGCGAGCCCGAGCAACAGCATCGGCTCGACGAGCTGCGCGGCCTGATCGACGCGCGCGGTCAGGAGTCGAAGGACGTGATCGCGCAGCGCCGCACCGATGCGGCCGCGGCGATCGCGACGGTGTCGACCGGTAACGCAAAAAAGACGATGGACGCACTGCGCCGCGTGATCAACGACATGACCGCGGAAGAGACCGCGCTCGCGGACACGCACCGCGCGGAAGCGCGCAGCGCATCGGATCTCGCGACCTCGCTGATCCTCTACGGCTCGCTCGGCGCGATCGCGTTGACGATCCTCGTCGGTTGGCTGATCACGTCGTCGCTGACGAAACAGATCGGCGGCCACGTGCGCAATCTGCAGTCGTCGGCGACCGAGCTCCAGACCGCGGCGAATCAGCAGGCGAGCGGCATCACCGAGCAGGCGACGGCGATGACCGAGGTCGCCACGACGATCAGCGAGCTGCTCGCGACCTCGCGCCAGATCGCCGAGAGCGCGCAGCGCGTGTCGCATATCGCAGGTGAGACCGCGACGACCGCACGCACGGGCACGGTGACCGTCGGCAAGGGCAACGACGCGGTCGGTCAGGTTCGCCGCCAGGTCGATCTGATCGTGCAGCACATGGGCGACCTCGGTCGCAAATCGCAGCAAGTCGGCTCGGTGCTCGACATCGTGCAAGAGCTCGCCGAGCAGACGAACATCCTCGCGATCAATGCGACGATCGAAGCCGCGGGCGCGGGCGAGGCCGGCCGGCGGTTCGGCGTGGTCGCCGACGAGATTCGCGATCTCGCCGATCGCGTCGGCGCGTCGACCAAGGAGATCCGCACGATGATCGAAGACGTGCGCGGTGCGGTGAACAGCACCGTGATGGTCACCGAAGCCGGCAGCAAGGCCGTCGAGGCCGGTGCCGCGCAGGTCGCCGAGATGGCTACCGCGTTCAACCAGATCGCCGGGCTCGTCGGCACGACGACCGATGCCGCGCGCGAGATCGAATTATCGACGAAGCAGCAGGCGACCGCGGTCGCGCAGGTCAACGAGGCGATCACGAGCGTCGCGCAGACCACGCGCGAGGCCGAGACCAGCACGGCGCAGACGCTGCAGACCGCACAGGCACTGACGGCGTTGTCGACTGATCTACGCCAGATCGTCGCGCCCACCTGATGGCCGATCCGTACAAATATTTTCGCATCGAGGCCCACGAGCTCGTCGGCGAGCTCGCGAAGGGCGTCGCCGAGCTCGGCCGCGGCGGCGACATGTCGAAGCTGTTGCGCGACACGCACACGCTCAAGGGCGCGGCGCGGATCGTGCGCCACACCGCGATCGCCGAGCTCGCACATGCGCTCGAGACCGTGCTCGCGCCGCTGCGCGACGTGCCGGCGCCGAGCCCGGAAGCCGCCGCGATCGTCGACAAGCTCTCGGCGGAGCTCGCCACGCTCGTCGAGCCGCGCGAGCCGCGGCCGGCGTCGCAGCCGATCGCGATCGCGCCTGCGCCGCGCGTCGATACGTCGGCGCTCGACGACGCGATCGCGGGCTTGCAGGCGGTGCACGCGCGGGTCGGCCGCGCGCGCGCGAGCCGCGACGCCATCACCGTGGCGCGCTTGCTCGAGCAAGCCGATCGCGAGCTGCGCGAAGCCCGCCGCGACGTCGAGCATCTGCGGCTGTCGTCGTTCGGCACGCTGTACGCGGCGCTCGAGCGCACCGCCCGCGACGCCGCCGCGGCGACCGGCAAGCGCGTCGTGTTCGCGCTCGAAGGCGGCGACGTCCGCGTCGACGGCGCGGTGCTGCAGGCGCTGCACGGCGCGCTCGTCCAGCTCGTGCGCAACGCGGTCGCGCACGGCATCGAGCGCATGCGGATCGGCAAGCAGCTCGAAGGCCGCGTCATCGTCGCGGCGCGCGCGCTCGGCGCACGCATCGAGGTGACATGCAGCGACGACGGCGCCGGGCTCGATCTCGCCGCGATCGCGCGTGCGGCCAATCAGCCGGGAACGCTCGACGCGACGGCCGCCTTCAAGCTGCTGTTGCGCGGCGGCATCTCGACGTCGCGCGAGGTCACCGAGCTCTCCGGCCGTGGCATCGGGCTCGACGTCGTGCGCGCCGCGGTCGATTCGCTCGGCGGCGAGGTCGCCGCGACGACCGGGCCGGCCGGCACGACGATCGCGCTGCGCGTGCCGGTTTCGGCGACGGCGGTGGCGCTGCTCGACGTCAGCGCGGCCGGGCGCACGATCGCGATTCCGCGCGGTGCGATCCGCCGGGTCGGCCGGGTCGACGCGACCGCGCTGGTCGCGACCGCGCAAGGCCCGCGGCTGCGCTTCGGCGATCGCACGCTCGCGTACGCGCCACTCGGCGCGTTGCTCGGCGGCGCTGCCACGCACGGCGCGACGCTCGTGATCGTCGACGGCGGCGATGGCCTCGCGGCGCTCACCGTCGATCGCGCGCTCGGTATCGCCGATCAGGTCGTGCGTGCACTGCCGGCGAACGCGCCGATCGATCCGATCGTATGGGGCATGGTGCTCGACGATCAGGGCCAGCCGTATCCGGTCGTCGAGCCGCGCGCGCTCGTCGCCGCGGCCGAGCGGCTTCGCCCCAGCGACGTCGCGAGCATGCCGGCGACGCCGAAGCTGCCGATCCTGGTCGTCGACGATTCGCTGACGACGCGCATGCTCGAGCAGTCGATCCTCGAATCCGCCGGCTACGAAGTTCACCTGGCGGCATCCGCCGAAGAAGCACTCGACAAGCTCGCGGTCGGGACGTACGCCTTGATGTTGGCGGATGTCGAGATGCCGGGGATGGACGGATTCACGTTGATCGGCGAGCTGCGTTCGCGGCCCGCGCTCGCGACGCTGCCGGCGGTGCTGGTGACGTCGCGCGACGCCGAGGCCGATCGCCGGCGTGGCGCCGAGGTCGGCGCGCACGGCTACATCGTCAAGAGCAAGTTCGATCAGAACGAGGTACTCGCGCTGATCGCGAGGTTGATCCGATGATCCGCGTGCTCGTTGTCGACGATTCGCTCACCGTCCGCTCGCGGTTGGTCGAGCTGCTCAGCGCCGAATCCGGCATCGAAGTGGTCGGCGAAGCCGCCGATGGCCGCCGCGCGGTCGAGCTGTGCGCGAAGCTCAAGCCCGATGTCGTCACGCTCGACATCGTCATGCCCGACATGACCGGGCTGCACGCGACCGAGCACATCATGGCGCACAACCCGACGCCGATCTTGGTCGTGTCGTCGTCGTTCAACCGCGGCGAGGTCTTCGATACGTACTCGGCGCTGCAGGCGGGCGCGGTCGATGCGATCGAGAAACCGCGCCCCGAAGACGTCGGCTGGGAAGCGCGCTTCGTCGACGCGGTGCGCATGGTCGCGCGGATCAAAGTGATCACGCACCCGCGCGCGCGGCTGGTCACGCGCACGCGCAAACCGAGCGTGCAGCCGGTTGCCACGTCGACCTCGACCGAGCCGCGCGAGCTCGCCGCGATCGCGCTCGGCGCATCGACCGGCGGTCCCGGCGCGCTGTCGTCGGTGCTGTCGGCGATCGCGCCGCGCTTCACGCTGCCGATCCTCGTCATCCTGCACATCGACGCGCCGTTCGCGAGCGCGTTCGCCGAGTGGCTCGCACATCAATGCGGTCATCGCGTGCGGCTCGCGGTCGAAGGCGAGCGGCTCGCCGATGCCGCGGGCTCGGTCCTCGTCGCGCCGGCGGCGCATCACATGATCGTGCAGCACGGCCGGATGCGGCTCGTCGATACGCCGCCGCGCAATCACTGCCGGCCGTCGATCGACGTGCTGTTCGAGTCGCTCGCCGCCGAGCTCGGCTCCGGCGTCGCCGCGGCGCTGCTCACCGGCATGGGCCGCGACGGCGCGCGCGGCTTGCTCGCGATCCGTGCGGCGGGCGGCGTGACGTTCGCGCAAGACGAAGCGACGAGCACGATCTACGGCATGCCGCGCGAAGCCGTCGCGATCGCCGCGGTCGATCGCCCGCATCCACTCGGCGAGATCGCACAGGCGATCGACCAGCTCGCGAGGACCAAGCCGTGAGCCAGATCCTCGTCGTCGACGACTCGCTGACGGTGCGCATGGGGCTCGCCGAGGCGCTCGGCAATGCCGGCTACGTGCCCGTGCCGTGCTCGACGCTCGCCGAGGCGCGCATCGCGCTCGCGACGCGGCCGATCGCGCTCGCGATCCTCGACGTCCGCTTACCGGACGGCGACGGCATCGACTTCCTGCACGAGCTGCGCGCGTCGGCCGATCGCCGCACGCTGCCGATCTTGGTGCTGTCGACCGAAGCCGAGGTCAGCGATCGCGTGCGCGGCATGACGCAAGGCGCGAACGACTACGTCGGCAAGCCGTACGAGACCGACTTCGTGCTCGCGCGCGTGCGCCAGCTCGCCGGTCCGCCGCCGTCGTCGTCGCGCCTCGTGCTCGCGATCGACGACAGCCCGACGTTTCGCAACGCGCTCGCCGAGCGACTCGCCAGCGCCGGCTACGAGGTCGCGACCGCGGCGTCGGGCACGGAGGGGTTGCGCGTCGCGGCGTCGCGGCGGCCGGGCGCGATCGTGGTCGACGGCGTGATGCCCGACATGCGCGGCGAGGTCGTCGTGCGCCGGATCCGGCTCGATCCGATCCTGCGCACGACACCGTGCTTGCTCTTGACCGGATCGCACGACGCGGTCGCGGAGATCTCGGCGCTCGACGCCGGCGCCGACGCGTTCGCGCGCAAGGACGCCGACATCGACGTGATCCTCGCGCGGCTCTCCGCGATCGTGCAGCGCACCGGCGAGAATCCGGTCGAGGGCATGGTCGGGCCCAAGCGCGTGCTGCTCGTCGATTCCGACGGCGAGTACATCAAGTCGTTGTGCCAGTTGCTCGTCGACGAGGCGTACGACGTCGTGCAGGCGGCGAGCGGCGAGCAGGCGATCGAGCTGTTGCCGGTGCAGCCGGTCGATTGCATCGTGCTCGCGATGCAGCTGCCCGGGCTCGGCGGCGCCGCGACGTGCCGGCGGATCAAGGCGGCTCCGGCGCTCCGCGATGCCGCGTTGATCGCGCTGACCTCCGACGACACGCGCGAAGCGATGCTCGGTGCGCTCGCGGCCGGCGCCGACGACTTCGTGTCGAAGCGCGCCGGCAACGACGTGGTCGCCGCGCGCGTCAAGGCGCAGATCCGGCGCAAGAAGTTCGCCGACGAGCATCGCGCGGTGCGCGAGCGGTTGTTTCAAAGCGAGCGCGATGCCGCCGAGGCGCGCGCCGCGACGCAGCTCGCCGAAGCGCGCGCGGCGCACGCCGACGAGCTCGCCGCCGCCAACCGCGAGCTCGAGGCGTTCAGCTACTCGGTCTCGCACGATCTGCGCGCGCCGCTGCGTGCGATCCGCTCGTTCGCCGCGATGCTCGAAGAAGACGCCGGCCCGAAGCTCGATGCTGCGGCCCACGAGCACATCAACCGGATCACGTCGGCGTCGGCGCGAATGTCGGACCTGATCGACGCGCTGCTCGAGCTGTCGCGGATCAGCCGCGCCGAGCTGGCACGCGGCCGCGTCGACCTCGGTGCGCTCGCGGCGGCGGTGATCGACGACCTGCGGACGCGCGATCCCGACCGGCGTGTCGAGATCGCGATCGCGCCCGAGCTCGAGGTCGAAGCCGATCCCCGGCTCGCGCGCTCGCTGCTCGACAACGTGATCGGCAACGCCTGGAAGTTCACCGCGAACGTCGCGGGGCGGATCGAGATCGGCCGCGAACCAGGCGCGTTCTTCGTGCGCGACAACGGCGCCGGCTTCGACATGGCCCACGCGGGCAAGTTGTTCACGCCGTTCGCCCGGCTGCACACGGGAGAATTCGCCGGCACCGGAATCGGCCTCGCGACCGTGCGGCGGATCTGCGAGCGCCATCACGGCCGCGTCTGGGCCGACAGCGCGGTCGGACGCGGCACGACGATCTACTTTTCGCTCGGCACCTAATAACTGCGGTTGGCATGATCGCCAACGCCGTATGGCGTCAACTCGAGCTGACAAATTCGAGCCGCGACGCGAGCCTCGACGAGGGTTCGCGAGCTTGGCGCGCAAACCGGCCGAAATCGCGATTCCTTGGGGCTGCAAACCGTCTCCGTCGGTGAACAGTGGCTTTCTGGCATTGCCGCTGCACTTAGGTCGGTCATGTCGAACACCATCAAGACCATCTCGAACGACCAGCTCGTGACCGCGACCGGCGGCGCCAACATCCGCGGCGGTGGCGGCTACGCGAGCACGCACCCGTGGGCGGGCGGGCTCGGCGGCTTCGGCGGCTTCGGCGCCGTCAACAACATCGCCGCGGCCAATGCCGCCGCGAACAACCAGAACAACGAAATGATGATGGCGATGGCGATGGCTGCCGCCAACCGCCCGCGCTACGCCTGATTCGATCAGCGACATCGTCGGTGGCCGACCCGATGACCGGCGACGTGCCGACCGATCGTTTCGCCTGAAATCGCTGAGGACAACCGTCCCCACTGACATGTGTGGAGCGCTCGCGTCTACTCGACGGCGCACGCATCCTCTATCGTTCGAGCATGGGCAAAGGAATGGCCGTGTTCGCGGTCATGATGTTCGCGTGTGCACATCACGGTGGCGACGACGGAGGCGACGCGGGCTACAGCGCGCTTTCGATCGCTCCGCCAACCGCGACGGTCGATGTCGCGATCGATTCGACCGGCACGCAAGGCTACACGATCACCGCGACGACACCGTCGGGCACCGTCGACGTCACCGCGAGCTGTCCGCTGACGGTCGATCCCAACTTCGGCACGTTCGTCGATGCGACGCTGACCGTCGCGCCGCACGGCGGGACGACGCAAGTGGTCGCGCAATGCGGCGGTCAGACGGCGCAGTCCGCGCTGACCGTCACGCTCGACGGCGCGGTCACGCTCGGCTCGAACACGCCGCCGAACGCCGGCGCGCTGTTCGGCAGCGCGACGCTGGGCAACAACCCGGCGCTGACGCCGGCGATCCAATATCCGATCGATCAGTCGCTCGCGCCGCTGAACCTGCCGCCGATGGAAGTGCAGTGGGCGACCGCCGGCAACGACTTGTTCCACGTCGCGCTGACGTCGCCGTTCACGACGGTCGACGTCTACACCAGCGATCCGCAGGCGACGCTATCGCTCGCCGAGTGGGCGTCGATCGTCGGCACCGTCGTCGGCGGCCAGATCTCGATCACCGTCGAAGGCCTCGTCCAGGCGAGCCCGGCGACGAAGTACGCGAGCACGCCCGTCGCGCTCGGCTTCTCGCACGACACGATCGACACGTCGGCGATCTACTACTGGGCATCGTCGGAGGGCGACATCATGAGCCAGACGTTCGGCCAGACCACGCCGCCGATGGTCGTCAAAGACAACTGCACCGCGTGTCACTCGCTGTCGCGCGCCGGCTCGCGCATCGGCTATTCGCGCTGCGTCAACAACAACTGCAACGGCGAGTGGGTCGGCTTCATGCACTACAACACGCTGACGTCGGCGTGGGACGAGGTCGTCGATGCCGACAACGAGACGATCGCCGGCTCGTACACGACGTTCGCGCCGGTCGGTAACCCGTTCCCCGACGATAGCCAGGCGATCGCGATGGTGACGTCGGGCACGGGCACGCTCTCGCTCTACGA
>DASXEF010000754.1:0-3129 GCA_036490255.1 Kofleriaceae bacterium | reverse complement strand
GCCCGGATACCACGGGATGGTCGCCATCACGTCGAGCTCGCACAGCTTCGCGAGCTCGGCGAACTGCTGGCGATTGAACGGCGCCGACAGCGGCTCCGCCGCGTTCGGGAAGATCTTCGTGATCGCGAGGACGCGCATGATTACTCGTACTCGTGCTGCCCGGCGATAGCGTTCATGATCGCAACGCTGGGGTCCGCACGGTCCAGACGAACCGGTCCTCGCGCGCCAGGTTCATGATCGCGACGGCGCTCCGTCATTCTCATTCGGATCGGCATCGAGTACGAGTACGAGTACGACCAACTACAGTTGAGCGAAGAGATCGATCTGGTTGCCGTCGGGATCGGCGACGCAGGCGTAGCGCTGGCCCCAGAACGCATCCCACGGCGCTTTGATCGTGCGATGGCCCGCGCCCGCGATCGTCGCGAACAGCTCGTCGACGGCTTTCGCGGTGTCCTGGCGGAAGCACAGCGTGACGCTCGTGCCGGATCGTTTCTCGTAGCTCGGCTCGAAGCTCTTGATCATCTCGACGGTGTCGAGCATCACGCGCAGGCCGCCGGATTTTGCTTCGTAGTGGCCCGAGCTCTCGTACTGCACGAGCTCGATGCCGAGCAACTTGTAGAACGCGACGCTCTTCGCAGGATCCGCCGCGACGATGCCGATCGCGTCGAGAGTCACAGGTTGAACACCTTATCCATGCGCAGCAGCTTGAAGATCGCGAGCGGCTGATCGCGCGCGCCGCTCATCGTCACGTTGCCGCCGCTGTTGCGGACGCCTTTGTAGAGCTTGACGAGCGCGGCGACGCCGGAGCTATCGATCAGATCGAGCTCGCCGAGCTCGACCGTGACCTGCTTCGTCTTCGTCGCGATGATCTTGTCGATCTCCTCGGCGAGCGCGGGCGCGGTGTTGATGTTGAGCGAACCGCGGATCGCGAGCGTGGTCACCCCATCGCTGCGTTGCACGTCGAACGGATTAGCCACGGTCGATCCTTCCATTGGAAACCGCGTCGGTCGGCAAGACTTTGCGGAGTCGCCATTGATTCGGCGGCCCTGGTGAATACGTCATCTCGTCGAGCATGGTTTTTGCGATGTGAATGCCCATCCCACCCTCCGGCAAGCTCGCGTCGTCGAGATCCGACGGAATCGGCGCGACGCCGTCGATATCGAACGTCGTGCCGTGATCGGTCATCTCGATCAACAGCTCGCGCTCCGTCGGCGTGATCGCGATCTCGATCGTGCCGTCGCCTTTGTGCTTGTACGCGTGGATCGCGACGTTGTTGTAGATCTCGGCGAACGCCGACACGACGGCCATGTCGAACGGATCGCGGACGTCGTTCGCGAGTGGATCTTTCGGATCGTGGCGCGCCGAGCCTGAAACCAGGCGAGCTGCCTCGGCGACGAGGCGCACCGCGATGCCGCGGTAGCGCAACGTGCCAGGGACGCTCAGCCGGATCGGTGCTGGCGGTGGCGCCATCTAGAGCGACCATAGCAGTGACGTGGTACGGTCGGCCATGCTGCGCAGCGTTCGTTTCGCGAAGCGAGCGATCGACGTGCTTGGAGCCGCGGTCGGGCTCGCCGTGACAGCACCGCTCATGCCCGTGATCGCGGCGGCGATTTACCTCGACTCGCCGGGACCGATCTTGTTTCGCCAGCGTCGAGCCGGCAGCTTGCGCGCGACGTCGAATCACAACGGAGTCAAGCACCTCCAGTTCGACGAGTTCGAGATGCACAAGTTCCGCACGATGGTGAACGACGCCGAGCGCAAGACCGGCGTCGTCGTCGCCGGCGCGGACGATCCGCGCATCACGCGCGTCGGCAAGTTCCTGCGCAAGTCGCGCCTCGACGAGCTGCCGCAGTTCTGGGACGTGCTGCGCGGAAAAATGAGTCTCGTCGGTCCGCGTCCCGAGCGGCCGGAGCTGCTTCAGAACCTTTCGTACGCGATCCCGCTGTTCGAGGAGCGCATGCGCGACGTCAAGCCGGGTATCACCGGGCTCGCGCAGATCTCGCTCGGCTATACCGGCTCGATTCCGGAAGGCAGCGAGATCGGCAAGCTCGCCGCGACGCTGCAGAACCCGTGGGAGCTCGAAGAGACCAAGGGCTCACTCGCCGACGACATGCGGATCAAGCTGCTCTACGACCTCGCCTATACGGCGTCGCTCGAACGGTTCGACACGTTCTTGCGCACGGAGCTCGGCATCATCTTCAAGACGCCGCTCGTGATGCTGCGTATGACGCAAGGACGTTAGCCGTCACGTCCGGAAGCGGCCAGCAATCGACCGACGCGCGCGCTACATCGCGCGCAGCCATGCCGATCGCCGCCGCGATGCTCGCGCTCTACGTGATCTGGGGATCGACGTATCTCGCGATCCGACTCGCGATCGACAGCTTCCCGCCGCTGTACATGGCCGCGATGCGGCAGCTCGTCGCCGGCAGCATCTTGTACGTGGTGATGCGCCTGACCGGTGCGCCGCGGCCGACGCGCGCGCAGTGGCGCGGTGGGTTCATCGTCGGTGCGTTGCTCGTCGCCGGCGGCAACGGCGGGATCTCGCTCGGCGAGCGCTCGGTCAATTCGAGCTTCGCGGCGATCGTCGTCGCGAGCATGCCGCTGTGGGTCGCGGTGATGGGCCTCTACTTCGGTCACAAGCCGACGCGGCGCGAGCTGATCGGGTTGTGCATCGGGTTCTCGGGCGTCGTCGTGCTCAATGCGGGTGCGAGCATCGGCGGCGATCCGATCGCATTCGCCGCCGTGATCGCATCGCCGATCTTGTGGGCGTGGGGCTCGGTGCTCGGTGCTCGCGTCGAGCTCGCGCGCGGCCCGATCGCGAGCGCGACGCAGATGTTGTGCGGCGGCGCCGTGCTCGTCGTGCTCGGCGCGGCGTTCGGCGAGCACTTCACGCAAGTGCCGTCGGCGAAGTCGATCGGCGCGCTCGCGTATCTCGTCGTGCTCGGTTCGCTCGTCGCGTTCTCGGCGTATGGCTTCTTGTTGCGCACGGTTCGGCCCGCGGTCGCGACGAGCTACGCATACGTCAATCCGATCGTCGCGATCGTGCTCGGCGTCGCGTTTGCGGGCGAGTCGATCTCGCCGCGCGCTATCGTCGCGACCGGGCTCACGCTCGGCGGCGTCGCGATCCTC
>DASXEF010000681.1:0-4675 GCA_036490255.1 Kofleriaceae bacterium | reverse complement strand
CGCACGGGCACGGATCGTTACGGCCGACTTTGTCGTCGGCGACGATCGTGCCCTGCTTCTGCCCGGGACGGCGTCCCGACAACGCGGCGTCGAACGCTTCGACCACGACTTCGGTCGGCTTGATGATCACCGCCGCGGTCTGCTCGGTCATCGCGTTCTCTTTGACGTCTTCCGCGAGGAGCTCGACGAGCTTCGCGTAGACGTGCGGCTGCGTCGTCACCAAGTCGGCCGCGACGCGCTCGTGCGGCGGCTTGTCGGTGAGGCCTTCGATCTTGTCGAGCGCGGTGGTGACGACGCGATCGGCGTCGCTGAGGTTTTGCTGCGTGATGCGCGGCAGCGTGCCGTTGCCGCCGCGATCGAACATCGCCCACACGAGCGTCGCGTAGAACACCGCCGCTTCGCCGACGGTGTCGCCGTGCTCGGTGCGCACCGCCGCCGATGCTTGCAACAGGAACGGCTGCTCCTTTTGCAGCCGCTGCGCGAGCCGGTTCATCGCCTTCTTGTCACCGCGCTGATCGAGGCGCGTGAATGCAGCGATCGTTTTCTCGACGTCTTCTGACGAAACTACGTGCGCGGTCACGCGGCGATACTAACAGTGTCGGTCACGGCGTCGACTCGAACGTGGCGCTTACTGCGCCGGTGCCGCGGGCGCCGCCGGAGCTGCGGGTGCTGCCGGAGCTGCCGGAGGTGGCGGAGCTGCTGCCGGCTGATCGATGGCGACGACGTCGACGCAACCGCCGTCGCCCTGACACGGCCGCGGAAACGGATCGATGTCGAGCACGGTGATCGTCGCGTTCGCGAGCTCGCCCGGCAGGTGCGTCATCGCGCGATCCGAGCTTGCCGGAAAATTGACGACGAGCCGCTGTCGCTCGACACCGTCGGCGCTCTTGACCGCGACGAGCGCTTCGAGCGGCGTGCTGCCGGCGGCTTTATCGCGCACGAACGAAACGACGACACCGGGATGCGTCGCCGGTCGCTTATCCTCGGGGATCTTTGCGAGCGGATCGACGATCGTCGACGTCATGCAGCTCGGCGTCGCGCAGCCGCTGAGCGCCTTCATCTGCCAGCGTCCAGCGCGCGCGGTGAGATCGGCGTCGTGGCGAGGCACGACGTGGATGTTCTGCGCGTCCCAATCCGCCCAGATGTTGTACGGCTTCCAGAAGTCGAGGCCGAGCGAGCCCTCGAGATCCTCGACGCGCCAGCGCGCCTCGACGTACGGCACGAACACGACGTTCGGCACCGACAGCGGGCCGAGCGTGACCTCGGCGGCTTTGCCGAGCTTGTCGATGTTGTGGCCGGTGCCGGTCTCGTCGACGAGCAGGCCTTGCGCCGGCGTCGATTCGAGCTTCGCGGCATCCCACGACCGCGCGCGAAGCTGCGACGCCTTCGCGCCGAAATCGAGGTGCATGACGAACTTCTGGCCGTCGATCATCGCGCTCGCGATGCGACGCGACACCGGGATCACGTCGAGGTCCTGGCCACCGCCACCTGCGCCGGGCAAGTGACCGCTGTTGCCGGGCATCTCGGCGCGGTTGCGATCGGAGAGCAGGTCGTAGTGCACCGGCACGTCGCCGGCCATCGCCGCCTGCTTCTTCCAAGTCTCGTGCGTCATCAACGTCGCGATGCCCTGATCGCGATCGAAGCCCCACACGAGCGAATCGGCGATCACGTCGCGGCCGATCACGCCGTCGATCTGCCGGCCATCGACGTCGTACGTATCGGTCTTGACGATCAGCGCCGATTTGTTCTGCACGTAGAGCGTGCCGACGCGCATCTGCAAGATCTCGGCGTAGAAGTGCGGGTTCTGGTGATCGAGCTCGTCGTCGAGCCGCGGACCTTGACCGCTGCGCAAGTGCGCTTCGGATACGATCTTGTCGTCGACCGCCGAGACGGTCGCGTCAGGATCGATCGCGAAGAGATACGGACCCGCGTTTTCCTTGCCGATGTACACCGGCACGACCAACACGCCGTTTTCGAGTGGACCGACGAGTGGAACGGTCCACTGATCGCCGGCTGAAAATCCCGTCGGTGCGCCCGCTGCGCAACCGCCGAGCACGAGTGCGGCTAATGCCGCGTTCCGTCTGCTCCGACTTCCCATACCATCCCTGAATACATGAGTTTGGTGAGGTCGCCGGCGCCCTGCTTCGCGATCGCGTCGTCGAGCTGCGCGTGAGCGAGTGACTCGTACGTGGGTTTATCGCTGCGGTAAAGCACGCCCATCGGCATCGGAAACGCCGGTTGAACGAGCTGGGACAACAGATTCGCGTAGAGCGGCGAGCCGTGCTCGGTGTGAACGAGCACGTTCGGATCGCTCGCGTCGCAGATCTCGGGAACCATGCCGGCGCCGAGCTTGATGCCCTTGGTGCCGTTCGCGAACACGAGCGGCTTGCCTTCGACGAGGACGATCTGCTTGTTCGCAGGATCGTCTTTGACGCCTTCCCAAACACCGTCGTTGAAGACGGGGCAGTTTTGCAGCATCTCGATGAACACGGCGCCCTGGTGACGGTACGCCTCGTCGAGAATCTTGCCCATCAACTTTGCGTCGGTATCCGCAGCGCGTGCGACAAATGTCGCGCCCGCGCCGAGTGCCAATGCGATCGGATTGAGTGGGAAGTCGATCGAGCCCGTCGGCGTCGACGGAGCACGTGTTCCAGGTTGCGAAGTTGGCGAGTACTGACCCTTAGTCAGGCCGTAAATCTGATTGTTAAAAAGGATGATCTTGAGTCCCATGTTCCGACGCAGCGCGTGGATCATGTGATTGCCGCCGATCGATAGGCCGTCGCCATCGCCGGTGATTACCCAGACATCGAGCTCGGGCCGCGAGATCTTGAGGCCCGACGCGATCGTCGGCGCGCGGCCGTGGATCGTGTGAAAGCCGTACGTGTTCATGTAGTAGGGAAACCGGCTCGAACATCCGATGCCAGAGACGAACACCGTGTTCTCACGTGCGACACCGATCTGCGCGAGCGTGCGCTGCACGGTCGCGAGGATCGCGTAATCGCCGCAACCGGGGCACCAGCGGACATCTTGGTCCGACTCGAGATCTTTCTTCGAGAGCTTGAGCTTTACCGCTTCCGACATCAGTGCGCCTCCGCCAGTCGAACTGCTGCGTTGGTCTCGGCGACGCTGCCGCCGAGCAACTTCTCGATCGCCGTGATCACTTCGCGAACCATGAACGGCTGACCCTGAACCTTGTTGAGCCCGACCGCGTCGACGAGAAACTCGGCGCGCAAGACGGTGCGGAGCTGGCCCATGTTGAGCTCGGCGACCAGCACGTGTTTGAAGTTGCGGATGATCTTCGCGAGCCCGGGCTCGAGCGGCGACAGCCAACGCAAGTGAGCGTGACTGACCTTCTTGCCCTGCGCGGAGACCGCCTTCTGCGCCTGCCGAAGCGCGCCGTAGGTGCCGCCCCAACCGACGACGAGCACGTCGCCGGATTCGGCACCCGATAGATCGAGCTCGCCGATATCTTGCGCGACGCGCGCGACCTTATCGGCGCGGATCTTCGTCTGCTTCTCGTGGTTATCCGGCGCGTAGCTGATGTTGCCGGTGAGCGAATCTTTTTCGATGCCGCCGATGCGGTGCTCGAGCCCCGGCGTGCCCGGAATGACCCAATCGCGCGCGAGCGTTTTCGGATCGCGCTTGTAGACGAAGTAGTCCTTCGGATCGGTCCGGTGATGGACGTCGAAGCGCGGCAGCGTCGCGAGGTTCGGCAGCGGCCACGGCTCGCTGCCGTTCGCGATGTAGCCGTCGCTGAGCAGCATGACCGGCACCATGTAGCGCGTCGCGATCTTCACCGCTTCGATCGCGCAGTAGAACGTGTCGCCGGGCGACTTCGCCGCGATCACTGGAATCGGCGATTCGCCGTTGCGACCGTAGATCGCCTGGAACAAGTCGCTCTGCTCGGTCTTCGTCGGCAGGCCCGTCGACGGACCGCCGCGCTGCACGTTGATGATCACGAGCGGCAGCTCGGTCATCACGCCGAGACCGATCGCCTCGCCTTTGAGCGCGATGCCTGGGCCCGACGATGCCGTCACGGCGACGGCGCCGCCGTACGACGCGCCGATCGCGGCGCCGATCGCGGCGATCTCGTCTTCGGCCTGGAACGTGATCGTGCCGAAGTTTTTGTACTTCGCGAGCGAGTGCAAGATCGACGATGCCGGCGTGATCGGATAGCCGGAGTAGAACAGCTTCTTGCCGGCGAGCTCGGCACCGACGACAAGACCGATCGCGATCGCCTCGTTGCCGGTGATGTTGCGGTACATGCCCGGCGCGAAGTGCGCCGCCGGCACTTTGTAGACGGTCTGGAACACTTCGGCGGTCTCGCCGTAGTGGTAGCCGGCCTTGAAGACCTTGACGTTCGCGTCGCCGAAGCCGGGCTTCTTCGCGAACTGCTGGTGGATGCGCCGGATCTCGGCCTCGGTCTCGCGGCCGTACATCCAGAACACGAGGCCGAGCGCGAAGAAGTTTTTCGCGCGGCCTTTCTCTTTCGTCGAGAGCTCGGTGTCGTCGAGCGCGGTGTTCGTGAGATGGCCGATGTCGACGGCGTGGACCTTCCACTTGTCGAGCGAGCCGTCCTCGAGCGGGTTGGCCGTGTAGCCGGCCTTCTTGAGGTTCGCTTCGATGAACGCGCCGGTGTTGACGATCAGCGTGCCGCCGTCGACGAGATCGCGGA
>DASXEF010000645.1:0-9693 GCA_036490255.1 Kofleriaceae bacterium | reverse complement strand
CTCGAATGGCACGGTCCTTCGACGGTCGGCCCGTCGGTCGCCGATACCTACGTCGCCGACACGCTCGACACCGCGGTCGCGCTACCGGCGTCGCGATTTCAGAAGGCGACGGTCGATTCGGGCGCGTGCATCAACGCGCGGCTCGGCTACTACACGCAGATGAACACCGGGCCGATCACGATCGGCTTCGAGGCGACGCCCGAAAAGGTCGATGCGTGCATCAAGGCGATCCGCGGCGAGCTCGCGAAGATGGCCGCCGATTACGTGACGCCCGACGAGCTCGCGCGCGCCGCGCATCAGCTCGAGGTCGGCATCGTGCAGGACCGCGAGCGACCGAGCGAGCTCGCGCACACGCTGACGTTCTGGTGGACGTCGGCGGGGCTCGACTACTACATCGGCTACGTCGACAACTTGTACAAGGTCACGCCGGCCGACGTCGCGCGCTTCGTCGCGACGTGGATCACGAACAAGCCGTTCGTGATGGGCGTGATGGTCTCGCCGGAGATGAAGAAGGCCGGGCTCGATGCCGCGCACTTCCAAAAGCTCGTCACGGAGGCGCCGTGAAGTCGCTCGTTGTCATCGCGATCGTCGCGGCCGCGTGCGGTGGCTCGTCGCCGCCGTTGCCGCCGCCGCAGTTGCCGACGGTCGGCACCGAGCTCGCACCGCCGCCGATGCCGCCGCCACCCGACGAGATCACGAAGAAGATCGACGGTGAGATCACCGACGCGACCGTGCACGGCATTCACGTGCTGATCAAGACCACGCGCGGCGCCGAGACCGTCTCGACCGGGCTGTACTTCACCGGCGGCGCGATGCTGCGCACGAAAGACAATGCCGGGCTCGAGCAGCTCGCGCTCGCGGTTGCCGCCGCGGGCGGCACGAAGACCCTCGACAAGGACGCGCTCGCGAAGCGCCTCGCCGAGCTCGGCAGCTCGATCAATTCGGCGAGCACGCGCGACTACAGCCAGCTCGTCGCGTGGAGCCTCGCGCCGACGTGGGACGACACGTTCGCGATCCTCGCGCAGATCGTTCGCGAGCCGGCGCTGCCCGAGACGCAGCTCGAGATCGAGCGCGGCCAGCAGCTCGCGCAGATCGCGCACAACCTCGACGAGCCGGACGCGAGGCTCGTGATGATGGTCGACGCCGGCGCCTACAAGGGCCATCCGTACGAGCTCGAGCCGATCGGCACCACCGACGGCGTGAAAGCGTTCACGCACGATCAGGTCGTGCAAGAGCTGGCGGCGCTGCGCCAGACGTCGCGGATGTTGCTGGTCGTCGTCGGCGACGTCGATGCCGATCACGTGCTCGGCATCGTGCAGCGCGCATTCGGCGATCTGCCGAAGGGCGACTATCAGGCCAAGCCGCTGCCCGCGCTGCCGGAGAACACCGCGGGCGTTGTCGACATCGTCGCCGACAAGCTGCCGACGAGCTACATCGAAGCCGTCGCGCCGGGCCCGCGCTGGACCGATCCGGACTTCGCGGTCGCGCGCGTCGCGATGACGTGGCTGCACCAGGCCGAGTTCGAAGCGGTGCGGACGAAGCGCAACTTGTCGTACGCGCCCGCGGCAGGTTTCACGTGGACCGCGATGGCGCCGATCGTTTACCTCTATGTCACCGCCGTCGATCCGAAGACGACGATGGCGGTGATGCTCGATCAGGCGAAGCAGCTACGCGACGCGAAGATCGCCGATCGTGATCTCGCCGCGGCGAAGTCGCTGTTGCTCACCGCGACGTTCGTCAACGGCGAGGCGCCGGCCGATCAGAACTGGTTACTCGCGGACGCTCAGATCGCCGGCGGCGATTGGCACTTCGTCCGCAACCTGCCGAAGCTCGTCGCCGCGGTGACCGCCGATCAAGTGCAGGCGTGGTGCAGCAAGCACCTCACGCACTTTCACACGTTCGTCATCGGCGACGGGACGAAGCTCGACCGCGCTTCGCTCGAGAGCTTTTGACGTAGGCGACGCCGCGCGGCGAGATCTCGTAGCCGACCTCGAAGCTCTGGGTCAGGCCGAGCTTCTTGAGCTTGACGACGTCGGCCTTGAACGGCGCTGTCTCGCGGCCGAGCTGCGCGGCGAGCTTGGATGCAGCGACGCGCGGTCGCTTCGCGATGATCGCGAGCGTCTGCGCCGTCCACGCGCGCGGCTTGTCGAGCTTCGCGAGCTTCGCGGTGATCGCCGCGATGTCGTCGGGCGTCAGTGAATCGACGAGCGCGAGTGAGGTTCGATCGCCATCGCCGCCGTGATGCAGGACGACGCGAAACACCGGCGTCGCATCGTCGAGCGGCCCGAACTCGCCGAGATATGCGACGAGCTCGCCGCGCGATGCAAAGCCGGCGGCGAGCGCATCGGCGTCGTCGATCGAGCCGGTCGCGACCTCGCTGATCGCGTCGACTTCGAGCACGCCGATCGGATGACAGCGATAGCGACCACCGGGCCGCACGTGAGGCTTCTGCCAGCGCCGGAACGTGAGCGTGATCGCCCCGCTCTGCAGTCCGGGCCAAAACGGTTTCTTGAACAGCAGCACAGATTTCCGAGGCCGCAGCATAGCGTTTCGCCGGGTTATGCTGGCGCGTCGCTTGCTCCTACGCCGCGTATGAACCGAATGAAGTGGCTTTGGTTGCTCGCCGCCGGCTGCACGTCGGCGCCGAAACAAGACGTCGTCGCCGCGCGCGCACTGCCGGCCGCGATCGCGGGCGACGCCGCGATGGTCGTCACCGGCAACAACCAGTTCGCGGTCGACATCTACAACCAGCAGCCGGCCGGCAACTCGTTCTACTCGCCGTTCTCGATCTCGACCGCGTTCGCGATGCTCGACGCCGGCGCCGCAGGTCAGACCGATACCGAGCTGCGCACCGCGTTCCACTTCACGCTGCCCGGCGATTCGCTCCACACCGCGTACGGCGCGCTGATCACGAGCCTCGATACCGGCCGCAGCTACAACAACTACACGCTCGCGACGGCCGATCGCTTGTTCGGCCAGCAGGGCTTCAACTTCCTGCAGAGCTACCTCGACATCACGAAGACCGACTACGAGGCACCGTTGCAGCCCGTCGACTTCTCGGATCCGGATACCGCGCGCAGCACGATCAACGCGTGGGTCGCGAGCCAGACCGATAACAAGATCCCCGAGCTGTTCCCGGAAGGCTCCATCAACATGGATACCGTGCTCGCGCTCGCGAACGCGATCCTGTTCAAGGGCACGTGGGCGCAGCAGTTCGATCCGACGCAGACGGCGTCCGGATCGTTTCACATCGCCGGCGGCGCCGACGTCCAGACGCCGCTGATGAACGCGCAGATGACCATCCCGCTCGCGACGATCCCGAACGGCCGCATCGGCCTGTTGCCGTTCCAGGGCAACGACCTCGCGATGGCGATCCTGCTGCCCGACGATGCCGACGGCCTGCCGACGATCGAAGCCGAGATGACCGGCGCGAACATCGCGAGCTGGGTCGCCTCGGCGACGCCGACCGATACGGCCGTGCCGGTCAAGCTGCCGAAGCTTCAGCTGACGGAAGGCTTCGATCTCGTCGCGATGCTGCAGGCGCTCGGCGTCGAGCAGGCGTTCGAGCCAAAGGTCGCGAACTTCTCGGGCATCGACGGCGGCGCGGATCTTTTCGTCCAGGACGCGATTCACAAAGCGACGATCACCGTCGACGAAGAAGGCGCCGAGGCCGCCGCGGCGACCGGCATCTCGGTCGGCGGCGACGCCGGCTCGTCGGGCACGCCGCCGTCGCTGATCTGCGATCACTCGTTCGTGCTGATGATCTACGACCAGGTGACCGGCAGCGTGCTGTTCATGGGCCGGATCAGCGACCCAACCCAGGGGACGTAGTCCATTAGCGCAACTTCGCGTCTGCAGTGTCGCGAAATTATTAGGGGCGCGAGGGACGGACTAAAGCGAGCGCGGCGTGGCGCATCGACCGCTGCCGAAAACGAAAAGCTCGCGAGCAAGCTCGCGAGCTTTTCTCCGCTTAAGTTTACTACGTCCCTCGTGGCACCAAAGATCACGCGCCGTTGCGGAACCCAAGTTGCGTTAATGGACTACGTCCCTAGAGGCCGCGCTTCTTGAGCAGCGGCGTGACCGACGGCTCGTGGCCGCGGAACTTCACGTACAGCTCGTGCGTGTCGACGGTGTTGCCGCGCGACAGGATCTGGTCGCGGAAGATCTTGCCGTTCGCCGCGGTCAACCCGCCGTGCTCGCCGAACCACGCGTACGCATCGGACGCGAGCACGGCCGTCCACATATACGCGTAGTAACCGGCCGCGTAGCCGCCGTCCCAGATGTGCGAGAAGTACGTCGTGTGATAGCGCGGCGGCACCGTCGCGAGATCGACGCCGTGCTTGTGCAGCGCGGCAGGCTCGAACGTCTCGACGTTCTGCAGCTCCGCCGTCGGCGAGATCGCGTGCCACTCGAGATCGAGCAGCGCGCTCTCGAGCGCCTCGAGCGTGCCGAAGCCTTCGTTGAACGTCGACGCCTTCTTGATCTTCGCGACGAGGTCGGCCGGCATCGCGGCGCCGGTCTGGTAGTGCTTCGCGTAATTCGCGAACACGCTCGGCTCGAGCGCCCAGTTCTCGTTGAACTGCGACGGGAACTCGACGAAGTCACGCGGCGTGTTCGTGCCCGACATGTACGGGTACTTCACCTTCGAGAACAGCCCGTGCAGGCCGTGGCCGAACTCGTGGAACATCGTCGTGACCTCGTCGAACGTCAGCAGTGCGGGCTGACCGGCGGCGGGCTTCGGGATGTTGAGCGTGTTGCAGACGACCGGCTTCTCGCCGAGCAGATCGCTCTGATCGACGAGGCTGTCCATCCACGCGCCGCCGTGCTTGCTCTCGCGCGCGTAGTAATCGAGATAGATCAGGCCGATCGTGCTGCCGTCGGCGTCGAGCACTTCGAACACGCGCATGTCGGGCTGATAGACCGGCAGATCCGTGCGCTGCTTGAACGTCACGCCGTAGAGCTTGTTCGCGGCGTAGAACACGCCGTCCTTGAGCACGTGATCGAGCTCGAAGTACGGGCGGATCTGCGCGTCGTCGAGCGCGTACTTCGCCTTGCGGACTTTCTCCGAATAGAACGCCCAGTCCCACGGCTGCAGCTTGAAGCCGCCCTTTTCGGAGTCGATCAGCTTCTGCATCTCGGCGGCCTCGGCTTTCGCGCGCGAGACCGCGGCGCTGCCGAGCTGGCCGAGCAGCTTGAACGCCGCCTCGGGCGTCTTCGCCATCTGATCGTCGAGGATGAACGCGTCGGCGGTCGGGAAGCCGAGCAGCTTCGCGCGCTGCGCGCGGATCTGGGCGAGCCGTGCGACGAGCTTGGTGACATCGTTCTGGCCGCCGGAGTGGCCGCGCGCGACCGATGCTTGGAAGATCTTCTGGCGCAGCTCGCGATTCTTGAGCGACGACAGCGCCGGCTGGCCCGTCGTGTTGACGAGCGGGATCACCCACTTGTCCTTGAGCCCGCGCGTGGCCGCGGCGGCGGCGGCGGCGGCGATATCGGACTCCGACATGCCGTCGAGCTGACCGGCGTCGTCGACCACGATCGCGCCCGCGTTCATCTCTTTCATCTGCAGCTCGGAGTACTTCGCCGACAGCGACGACTCCTCTTCGTTGAGCTTGCGCAGCGTCGCCTGATCGGCCGCCGCGAGCTGCGCGCCCGCGCGCACGAAGTCGAGGTGGTAGCGCTCGAGCAGGCGCTTGCTCACGGGATCGAGCCCGAGCTTGTCGCGCTGCTTGTAGAGCATATCGACGCGCCCGAACAGCTTCGGATCGAGATGGATGTCGTCGCTGTGCTTCGCGAGCAGCGGCGCGACGTCGTTCTGGATCTTGTCCATCGCCGGATCTTCCATCGTCTGGACGAGCTGGCCGAAGATGTAGTTGACCCGGCGCAGCGTCTGGCCAGCTTTCTCCATCGCGACGATCGTGTTGTCGAACGTCGGTGCATCGGCGAGATCCGCGATCGCACGCATCTCGGCCGACTCTTGCTTCATGCCCTCTTCGAACGCGGGCATGTAGTGCTCTTCGCGAATCCGATCGAAGTGCGGCGCTTCGAGATAGAGGTCGCTCTTGACGACCAGTGGATTCGGACCCGGCGGCGTCGCCGGCGGCGCGGTTGCCGCAGCGGTCGGCGGTGGCTCGGGCGACGCGGCGACCGGCGGTGCAGCCGGCGGCTCGGGCGGTGGAGTCGAGCTCGCGCCGCAAGCGGCGGCGAGCGAAGCAGCGATCGAAGCAGCAAAAAGGGAGGTCCGCACGGGCGGACCGTACACGCGCGACTCGATAAGATCTAGCCGCGAGTCGGCTGCGACTACGGCGTACTCGGCGCCAGGTACGCCGGCATGCACGACGGGCTCGACGTCGCGCCGCCCGACGGCAGGAACACGAGATCGTTCTGATAGATGCTGTTGATCTGGAAATCGATCTCGATGCTCGCGCCGGCATTCGTCGTGAAGTCGACGCCGTCGATGCCCGTGCTCGTGTCGGTATTGAAATCGATCTCGGTATCGCCCGCCGTGGTCGCCGGCTGGGTCGACAGCTGATCGTCGGCTTCGCAGTCGTAGCAGGTCGCGCCGACGTCGCCGCTCGCGGGCGTTGGCGCGACGATCGATCCCGAGAACGTGCAGCCCTCTGACGAAAGATCGGTATCGCACGTCCACTCGAAGTGCCACGCGCCGGCGCCGTCGTACTCGGCGTAGTAGCCGGGGTCGACGCCCGCCGTGTGCGTGATCGATGCACCGCTATCGATCTCGTAGGTCGGCTCGGGATTGCAGCTCGCCGGACCCGGTCCGGTGTCATCGCCCGGCGGCGTATCCGATTCGAACAAGCAGCCGGTCGTCACTGAAGCGATGAAGCAGGCTAGGAGTACGCGCATGGTCATACGACCTGCCATCGTACTCTCGAGTTAAGTCACATGACGATCCGGAACAGCGTGCTCGCAGAGCTTCCCGACGAGTAGTAGAGCGCGTTGTCGCTGACGACCGGACCGACGGGGTACGTGGCCCCGGTCGCGAGCACTTGTGGGGTTCCGCCTACAAGCTCGACGCGGCTCAGCGAACCTTGGTCGGCAACCGGTGGCACGCCGAGCCCACCGCCACTCGTGATCGGACCGACCTCGCTCCAGTACACGAACGTGTCGTCGACGGCCAAGCCGGTGGGCCGCGTCGCCGGCGTCGCGACGATGCGCGCCGTACCGCCGGTCGTCGCCACCGCATCGATCGTGCCCGGTGCGCTGCCGTCGAGCGGCGTCGAGGTCCAGTACACGTTGCCGTTCGCGACCGCGATCGCCGCCGGCGTATCGTCGAGGATCGTGCTCGGCGGCAGCGTGTACTGCGCCGGCACGAGCGTCGTCACCGGGCCGCCGGCGATCGCGACCGACGCGACGCCGCCGAACATGTCGCTCCAGTACACGTTCGTCGAATCGATCGCGATCGGCCCGACCGTCGACAGGTTCGATGCGAGCACGATCGCCGCGCCGCCGCCGAGCGGCTGCTTCACGATCGTGCCGACCGCGTTGTCGCTCGAGCCGAACGTGCTGAAGTAGATGTTCGTCGCATCGAACGCGACCCCGATCGGCTCGTCGACGCTCGCGATCGTCGCGCGCCCCGCGCCGCTCGCCGCGATGCTGTCGACGCTGCCCGACGGGAAATTGCCGTCGGCCCAGAACACCGTCGAGCCGTTCGTCGCGATCGTGCCGCCGAGCGCGAACACGTCGCCGGTGCCGCCGGTCGCGAGCTCGACGCCCGCGCTGCCCGACGATGCATCGGTCGGCACGACGCCGATCCCACCCATGTCGAGCCAGTACAGCTGGCCGTTCGCGAGCGCGAGCGACAGCACTTGGTTCTGTGTTGTCGCGAGCTGGTCCGACAGCGTCGGCGTGCCACACGACGGCGGCGGTTCTTGCGGATCGGATGACGTGCATGCGGCGAACAGGAGCAGGGCAGGCCAGGCTTTCATGATGCCCCGCGCAAATTGCAACGCGCGCGCCGTCGCAAGGTCGCGGCAACGCGAGGCGTTCGCTCAGAAATCTGAGGCTGCTCGCGACAGATTTCTAGAATCGTCCGCGGGGCACGCATCCGGCGCGTGCAGCGCTAGTATGCCGGCGACATGCGCATCGTCGTCATCGCTTGCTTCGCGTGCCTGCTCGATCTCCTCGCGTGCACGAGCAACGCCGACTTCACGTGCACGCCGATCTGCTCGCCCGGCGCGAGCGGCGGTCAAGACAAGGGCGGCACCGACACGTACACGATCAGCGCGACCAGCAACGACGACGCCGGCTCCGACTGTCTCGTCATGGCGAAGACCGACGGCTCGGCGTGCCCGGCGACTTACACGCCGGTGTCGTGCTCTTGCACCGAGTAGTTAGTCGCAGCCCGGAAACGCGTTGACGTACTGCACTTTGATATCGGGAAACGCGTCGACGATCTGGATCGTGAAGTCGGGGAACGCGTCGACGAACTGCCACTTGCCCGGTCCGTCGGGGAACGCCGTGACCTTCTGCACCTTGATGTCGGGGAACGCGCTCACGACCTGCACTTTGTATTTCGCGAACGCTTTGACGATCTGAACCTTGCCGTGCAGGCTGCACAGCCCGGCCTTCGTGCAGGTGATCGGCGGCGGTGCGTCGTCGGCGCGAGCGCCGCGCTCGCCCGATGCCACCAGCCCAGCCACGATCGCTACGCCGAGAAAGAATGCTCGCATCATCGGTACGCCCCCTGGTGCTCGCGAGTATACGACGGCGTTACCCGCCAAAGATCCGACGCAAGATGCCGGATTTCGCCGGCGGCGGACCCGCTTCGAGCGCCGCCTTCATCACCGCCGCAGATTCGAAGCGATCCTCGCGCGCCTTCGCGAGCGCCTTCGCGACGACCGCGTCGAGCCAGCTCGGCACGTCGGGCCGGCGATTCATCGGATGGCGCTCGAGCTCGCCCTTCATGACCTTGCCGAGCAAGTCGCGCTTGCTCTCCCACGCGTACGGCCAATCGCCGGTCAGCAGCTCGAACATCAGGATGCCGACCGAGAACAGATCGGCGCGACCGTCGACCGCGTGCGGATCGAGATATTGCTCCGGGCTGATGTAGAGCGGGGTGCCGAGTACTTGCTGCTTCGACGTCAGCGCGAGCTCGTCTTCGACTTTTGCGAACCCGAGGTCGAGCAGCTTGACCTTGTCGCCGCTCGGCGACGGCACGAGATAGACGTTCTGGCTCTTGATGTCGCGGTGGATCACGCCGCGCTCGTGCAGCACCGAAACCGCATCCAAGATCTGTACGCAGATCGCGACGACGCGATCGGGATCCATCGGGCCGGTCTCCTTGCGCAGCGAGTACAGCTCGCGACCCTCGAGCCGATCCATCTCGATGTACGGACAACCGTCGTCGGTGGTGCCGGCATCGTGGACGTGCACGAACGCCGGATGGCCGAGCGCGGCGGTCTCGCGGGCCTCACGGACGAAGCGCGCGGCGAGCTCGCGATCCTGCGCGAACCGCTTGTGCAGGATCTTCACGGCGATCTGGCGATTCAGCATCGGGTGGTCGGCGGTGTAGACGGCGGCGATGCCGCCGATGCCGATCGCCGGACCGATCGTGTATTTGTCGAGGTGCTGACCGGTCCGCAACTGCGGGCACTCGGCCGGATGCGACGAGCCGCAGAGCTGACAGTCGGCCATGGCCGAGAGCCTACCTCTGATCTCGGTTAGTGTTTTGCGCGC
>DASXEF010000633.1:0-7096 GCA_036490255.1 Kofleriaceae bacterium | reverse complement strand
GCCGACCGCGGCGCCCGGGCCGAGCTCGGCGACGACGCTGCCGCCGCCGGTGACCTGGCACTTGCCCGCGACGACGACCCACAAGAACTCGTTCGCCGCACCTTCGGAGATGAACGTCGTGCCGGCCGGCACGAGCGCGGTCGTGAACTTCGCGAGCAGCGCGTCGCGATCGGTGGGCGCGAGCGCTTTGAACAGCTCCGACGTGCGCATGAGATTCGCGAGTAAACGCGTGCGCGCGTGTGCGGCGAGCACTTCGGCGAGCTGCGGATGCTTTTGCGCGGCGGTCTCGACGGCGCGCGCCGGAATCTCGAGCAGCCAGACGTCGTCGCTGGCGGTGACCGTCGCGGTTCGCGTTGTCCCGCCGACGAGCGCGATCTCGCCGAACAACGCGCCCGAGTGCAGCTCGCCGAGCGAGGTCTTGTCGCGCTTGACGGTCGCCGTACCCTGCGCGAGCCAGTACAGTGCATCGGCGGGCGCGCCGGCTTGCACGATCGTCGCGCCGGCGGGGAACGCGCGCGCCGTCATCACGCCGACCAGCGCGCGCGCGTTCGTCGGCGACAGCGCCGAGAGCAGCGGCGCCGGTGGCACGTGGTCGACTTCGCGCGCGGCGAGCCACGGCCCGAGCGCGACGATCACCGTGCGCGCATCGGCGAGCGCGTTACCGCCCGCATTCGTGAGGTCGATGTCGGGCGGCTCGCGCTTGTCGGGTTTGCCGGAAAATCGCGGCCCGCCGTTCGCGTACGTGTCGACGATCGCGTCGAGCAGCTCGCCGGCGCGCAGGCTGCCGAGCGCAGCCAGGTGACGATCGCAGGCGACCGCGAGCGCGACGCGGCCGTCGATGCGGGCGCCCTCGCCGATCGCCGCAAACGCATTCTCGGCATCGTCGCGATGGCCGAGCGCTTCGAGCAGCGCAGCGACCTCGAGCCACGCGCCGTAGTCCGTCGGGACCTGGCGAAGCGTGCGGATCGCGCGGGCGAGATCGTCGGCGGAGACAGCCACGCCTCGTTATACGTCAGCCTGCGCGTGCGTTAGAAGTGCAGCAGCGTGTAACCGCCGCTCTGCGGCGCCGCCAGCGAACGGTTCGTCATCATCGTGCCGTTGAGCGGCGCTTCGCGGCCGGTGTTGTTCGACGAGTTGCTCGACGACGTCGCGATCTCGTAGACGACGTACGCGCTCACCGCGACGACGGCCCAGAACCACCACTTCTTGTAGATCGGCGTCTCTTTCGGCGCCTCGGGCGGCGCGCCGTTGAGGCTCGTGTTCTGCGGGTTCACGGCCGCGTTCGGCGCACCCGGCGGCGGTGGTCCATTCGGGCCCGGCGCGACGGCGCCTGCTGCACCTGGATTCGCGCCGAAGCGCTGATCGCGAACTTGATCGATGTTGATGCCCGCGACGCGATCGAGCTGCGCGTCGCCGGTCTGCACGGCCTGGCCGGTGCCGGGCGTGCCCGTCGAGCCACCGCTCGCGCTCAGATCGGGCGGCGGCGTCGCTTCGGTCGGCGCTTGCTCGGCCAGACCGGTCGGCGCGGTCTTCGGCGCGGTCGCAGCCGCAGCCGCTGCATCGGCCGCCGCTTTCGCGTCCGCATCGGCTTTCGCGTCGGCGTTCTTTTTCGAGATCGACTTCGACGCCGCATTCAACCGCGAGATGCTCGCTTCGATCTCGGCGCGCTTCGGCGCGTCGGGCACTTTGTTCAAGTACTCGCGGTAGTACTTCACCGCGCTGTCGGCATCGCCGAGCTTGTCGTAGCAGAGCCCGAGGTTGTAGCTATTGAGATCGGCCGGCGCGAGCTGCTGTGCCGCCGTGAACTCGGTGATCGCCGATTTGTAATCGCCGGCGTTGTAGAGCTTGAGTCCCGATTGGTAGTGCGCGCGCGCGTCGTCGCGCGGATCGGCCGACGCGGTGCGGACGGCAGCGAAGCTCGCGACGAGAGCCAGCACGACGAGCAGGATGAAATTACGAGCGGGGCGCATTGCTATTCCTCTCGGCAAGTCTGCCTTAGCAGGTGTGCCACATGCGGTAACCAGGGTCACCTAAGATCCGATTACCGTTAGTCGACGATCGAGCACGCCGGTTCTGTCGGGTGTGTCGCACAGTACTGTTTCTGGCAGGCGGCGTTGTGGACGTCGACCATGGTCCGAGAACAGTCGACTTTCGGCGGCCCGGGGTTGGTCGGGTTCGTCGGGTTGGTCGGGTTCGTGTGCGGTCCGGTGCCACCGTTCGCGACCAGATCGACCTGGACCAGCGACTTCGTGCCGTCGATGACCAGGTCTTTGTCGTGATAGCCTTTGAGCTTGATGATGTAGTGAACCGTCTCGCCCGGCGGCACTTTGACGATGTAGCCGTTGCCGCCGATCAGCTTCTTGTCGAGCCCGAAAATCTGCGCGCGCGATGGGCTCGTTTCGATCACGACCTCGACCGGCGCCGCCGGGGGCAACGTGCCCGAGCCTTTGTCGGGGACTTCGGCAGAGCCATTATTTGCCGACCCGACGTCGATCTTTGCCGTGACCGCAGAGCCCACACCCGAGCCGGCCGAGCCGTTGTCGTGCGGCGGAGGCGTCGTCGTCTTGTCCGAGCCCGAGCCGAGCGCGACGGCGTTACTGCCCTTGTCGTCGCTCGGTTTCGGCGTCTCTTTCGTGCCGAGCACCAGAAACGCCGCGATGCCGCCGCCGATCGCGAGGATCGCGAGCACCGCGATGATCAAACCGGCGTTGCTCTTTTTCTGCAGCGGCGCGCCACCGGGATACGGACCGGTGTGCGGCATCATGTGCGGCTGGCTCTGGTGACCGAGCTGTTGGACGATCGGCGACGGTCCGGTTTGCGCGGCGGCGATCGTCGGTGCGCCGTAGCCGCCGTGCATGTTGCCCATCGGACCCGGCGTCGGTTGCGCCTGATGCGACGCGCTGCCGACGGGGAACGCCTCCATGTACGTCGACATGCCGGGCCCGGCGATCCCGCGATAGATCGCCACCAGGTCGTTCACGAGATCGTCCATCGTGTTGTAGCGCTCGGCGGGATTCTTCCGCATGCAGCGCGTGATCACCTCGGCGAGCCCGTTCGGCAACGTGCGGCCGGCTTGTGCCGCGCGCTGCGCGACCGGCTCGGCGTCGGCCGTGATGTGCTGCGTGAGAATGCCCATGAACGACTCGCCCTGAAACGGCAGCGAGCCGGCGAAGCACTCGTACATGATCACGCCCATCGCGTAGATGTCGGTGCGTGCATCGACGGGATTGCCGAGCGCTTGCTCGGGCGCCATGTAGAACGGCGTGCCGAAGATCGTGCCCGTGCGCGTGAGGTTGTTGTTCTGACCGTCGTTGTGCGAGACCTTCGCGATTCCGAAGTCGAGGATCTTCGGGATGTCCTCGCCGGCCGGCCCGATCGTCACGAAGATGTTCTCGGGCTTCATGTCGCGATGGACGATGCCCTTGGCGTGCGCCGCCGCGAGCCCGTGACCGGTCTGGATCAGGATGTTGAGCAACCGATCCGCGCCCATCGGGTGCTGGATCATGTCGTTCAAGGCAGCTCCGTTGAGGAGCTCCATGCACATGTAGATGCGGCCGTCGGGAAGCTGGCTGAAGTCGTCGATCGCGATGATGTTGCGGTGACCGATCGAGCTCGACGATCGCGCCTCTTGCTGGAACCGCTTGACCGCTTCCGGGTTCGACACGATCTCCTGCTTGAGCAGCTTGATCGCGTACTTCTTCTCGATGTGAACGTGCTCGGCCGCGTAGACCTCGCCCATCCCGCCTTCGCCGATCAGCTTCAGGATCCGATAGCGACCATCCAAGATCTGACCGAGGATGTTCGGTGCAGGCGGAGCCTGCGGAAAGGCCCCCGAGGGCGGTCCGTCGGTCATGAGGGCATCAGTATAACGTGGTTAGGGCCCCGCGCTGTTAGTTGGGGATGCACGCACCGACGCCCTGGGCGCTGGCCAGCGGATCCGAATTCAACGCACAGATCTCGCCCGTCGGGCAGGCCGGCAGGTCGGGCCGCCCGCACGCATCCGCCGGCAGCACGGGTTGCAGAGCACATGCTCCTTGCACGCACGTCGGCATCAGATCGGTCTGGCAGGTGCTCACGCCCGGGCACGACGGATCGGTCGGACAGTCGAGCCCGGCCTCGTAGCTCGCGACGTTGCTCGTCGGGACGGCCGTATCGGTGCCGCCGAGCGCGCAACCACAGCAATCGGCTGGGACTTCGGAGCAATCGGTGTCGGCGCTGCACGTCGGGTTGACGACCGCGTAGCAGCTACAGGTGACGCAACCGTTGGCGTCGAGCGCGAAGCCGTCGGCGCAGCTGATGTCGCACTCGCTGACGTCGCACGCGAGCACGCAGTTTCCTGCGTTGCAGGCGGCGTGGATGTTCGGCGAGCAGGTCGGGCCCGGCATCGGACACGTCACGCCGGCGCAGATGTCTTCGTCCGGATCGGTGGGCATCGCGAACGTCGGGCAATCGCAGCATCGCGCCGCGGCCGGCATGCAGTCCGAATCGACGAAGCACTCGCCGCCCTCGGCGCTGCCGTCGACGCCGCTGCCGCCGCCTTCACCGCCGCCGCCGTCGCCGATCGAGTTGTCGCCGGTGCTGGACTTATCGCCGCACGCCGCGACCAGCGCGGCGACGAGCAAGAGCAACGACAGGCGGTTCACGGTACGGGAAACTACAGCACGGCTCGTGCCGATTGTAACGCGTGGACATCTCGTCGACATCTCACGGCTTCGCCTCGGAAAACTGAGACGATCACACCCCCCATGGAGGGTGGCGTCGCGATGGGAGCCAAGATCCTCACCAAGACCGACCGCCAGATGGAAGACCGAATGATCGCGGTCGCCGACGATCCGCTGCGTCACGATACGCTGCAGAAAGCGCGCGCGTTCAAGCGCACCTGGCTCGAGCTCGCCGAGGTGCTGACGCGAGTGCAATCTCACAAGTCGTACGAGGGGTGGGGCTTTCCCGACTTCGACGCCTACTGCCGCAAGGAGCTGCACCTGCGCGGCTCGACGGTCGCGAAGCTGCTCGGCAGCTATCGCTTCCTCGAGACCAGCGCGCCGCGCGTGATCGAGCGCGCGCGTGGCGGCGTCGGCCACGACGCGTTCGACACGCCGATCCCGAGTCTGCCCGCCGTCGAGTTCGTGCAGAAGGCGACCGAGCGCGCCGCCGCCGACGCCGAGACGCTGCAGACGATCCAGCGCGTCGCGTTCGACGAAGGGCTTGACGCGCCGGTGCTCGCGCGCCGCTTCAAAGACGTCGCGTTTCCGGAGACCGAGACCGATCGGCGCGAGAAATCGCGCGCGGCGATCGCGGCCACCGCGCGCCGGCTGTCGACGCTGCTCGCCGAGGCCGTGTCGCCGGTGCCGAAGAAGCTCGCGATTCGCGTCGAGGAAATCGTCGGCGAGCTGCTCGAGTCGATCGAGAACTAGCCGATCCGATCCGCGCCGCCGCACGTACATTCGGCGTGGACGACGCGGCGACCGTCGTGGAGGGCTGCGGCAGGGCTACGCGATCGCGGTCGCACACCGGCACGCATCACGCGATGCGCTCGCTCGAGCTCGCCCGCGCGCGCGGCCTGGCGACATTGCTCGGCGGGCTCGCGGCCGTCGCGGCGCTGTGGTTTCCGTTGCTCGGCGGCGATCCGCGGCTGCGCGCCGGTGCGATCGCGGCGTGCGTGTACTTGGCGCTCGCGTCGGCGTTCGTGCTCGCGCGGGCGAGCGAGCCGGGCTGTCGCGCGCTGTTGCGCTGGTACGGCGCGTCGTGCGCCGTCGTCGCCGTACCGATCCAGCTCTACATCGGGCTGTACTCGTCGGCGCCGAGCGTCGTGATGATCGGCATCGCGTTCTTCGGCAACACCGAAGATCGCAAATGGGGCGTCGCGATCTGCGCGAGCACGATCGCCGCGTATGCGCTGCTCGCCACGCTCGTCGCGATCGGCGCGATGCCCGACCTCGGCTTGATCCGCGGGCTCGGCTCGCCCGCCGGCAAAGTCTTCGGCGCCGTGATGCTGCCGGTCGCGTTCGTCGGGTTCTTGCGCCAGATGATGCTGACGCGCCACGCGACGCAGGTCGCGATCGCACGCGCGCTCGAGCGCGACGCGCAGCTCGCCGAGGTCGGCCGCGAGCTCGATCGCGCGCTCGAAGCCGGCGCCGGCCAACGCGGCCGCCACACGGGCCGTCGTGCCGGCGCGTGGGAGCTCGGCGCGATGATCGGACGCGGCTCGATGGGCGAGGTCTACGCGGCGACGCACGTCGAGACCGATCGCCAGGCGGCCGTGAAGACGCTCGCGACGATGAACGACGCGAGCCACTACGCGCGCTTTCGCCGCGAGGTCGAGCTCGCGGCGCGGCTGACCGGACCCGGCGTCGCCGCGCTCTACGACGCCGGCACGCTCGACGATCTGACGCCGTATCTCGCGATGGAGCTGCTCGCCGGCCACGATCTCGCGTGGCACCTGCGGCGCACGTCGCGGTTGGCAGTCCGTGACGCGCGCGCGTTGTGCGATCACGTCGCCGCCGGGCTCGATGCCGCGCATGCCGCCGGCGTCGTCCATCGCGATCTGTCGCCGCGCAACGTGATGCTCGACGAGACCAGCTGCGCGTGGAAGATCCTCGATTTCGGCGTCGGGCGGCTCGCGGGATCGCACGCGACGCTGACGCAAGGGCTCGTCGTCGGCACGCCCGGCTACATGGCGCCCGAGCAAGCGCGCGGCGAGCTCGCAGATGCGCGCAGCGATCTATTCTCGTTCGGCGCGCTGATGTATCGCGCGTTGACCGGCCACTTGCCGTTCGCCGGCGACGACACGCCGCAGATCTTGTTCGACGTCGTGTTTCGCGCGCCGCGGCGACCGAGCGGGCTCGCGCCCGAGCTGCCGCACGACGTCGACCTGTTCCTCGCGATCGCGCTCGCGAAGCGACCCGACGATCGCTTCGGCTCGGCACGCGAGCTCGCCGCCGCGCTCGATGCCGCGCTCGCACGCGCCCTGCCCGCCCCGCTGCGCGACCGCGGCGAGCTGTTGATCAAGCAGCTGCCGTGGGGAACGATCGGCGCGATCTAGTGCCGTGGAACTGAAGTTCGCGATCGGGATCGCTCGCGTGGTCGCACCTCGGCG
>DASXEF010000592.1:0-3074 GCA_036490255.1 Kofleriaceae bacterium | reverse complement strand
TCTGCGTGGCAAGAACTTCGGATCAACTCAGGTGAACACTAGGTTTAGTTGGAGGCCCTCTCGCCTGTGAGCTCGTCGGGGTGTCGGTGTCGGCCGATCGCGTTGGTTAGCGTCGTGCAGCTCGGCGTCTACGAGATGATGCGCGATCGGCGGCGTGCTCGCGAAGAACCCGTCGACGAGTGGCTCGTCGAGCTCGACGGCAGCGTTCTCAGCCTGCTCGTGGCTCGGACGTCGCCGACATGTTCTGAAAAACGTTTCACGTGATCGCCGCCGACGCGCACCTGTTCGACGCGTCGCTCTGGCTGACGTGTCGGTTCAGGTTCCGGCACGCGATCAGTGGCCGATGAGCCGCGTGTGCATTCTGCGGCGGTCTTGTCCCGAAACGAGCCGCGTCGTGGGTCTCGATGAGAGGGCTCGACTAACGCGCAGAAGCGCGGAGTGAGCTGGCGGGTGTCACCTCGCACGCGTGATCGCATCGCGGTGGTAGCCGTCGCGACGCGATCGCACCGACGCGCCGCAGCCTCGCGTCGCGCTGGTTATCGCGTGAGCTCGGCCAGCGACGCGCGGAGCTCGGGGGCGAGCATCACGATGGCCGGTCGTCGTACGAAATCGGCCCGGCGCGCCGCCAGCCGAGGCGCAACAACCACGTCTTTGGCGCACGCGTCGGAGCTTCGAGTGTGACGAGGTCGCTGATGACGTTGTTGACGCGAACCGGCGCGGTCCAGCCGCGAAACCACGCGCCGCTCGAGAACGGATCGACCCAGCCCGCAAAGAATCGCTTCGTCGCGGCCGCATGGTGTTTGCGGTTGAGCAGCACGTAGCGCAGCGTGTTGCGAACCTGCGCGGGCGAGCGGAGCGCGACGGCGTGGTAGCGGGGCCCGAAGAATTTGCCGCTACGTTTTAATGCGGTATTCAAACGGCGCGCGAGCCGGATCGCCAAGCCTTGGACGCCGCGCGCGAGGCACATCGCATCGTCGGCTTCGCAGATCAGGTGCACGTGGTTCGACAACACGTTGAATTCGACGACGCGAAAGAACGGCTTCTCGCACAGCGCGATGCACGGCCGGATCACGCGCTTCATCAAGTAGTCGCGCGCGATCGCCGGCGTGTCGGCGCCGAGACGCAACGTGACGTGCTGCGGAAATCGCGTCGGAAATGCCGACCGCGTGTCGTGCGAAACCGCGCCCGTTTTTTTGTGACGACCGGCGCCGGGACGCCAGCCGCCGTGCCCGGTGGACCTTCGCGCGGAATCGAGCGAGAGCTGTCGCATTCGCCAAAATACGAAATCCGCACTATTTGTCAAGGCAAGAACAACAGCTCGTCGATTTGGCCTTCGACGTCTCGGGTACAGACCTGGTACATGCCTGACAGCTTGGTGGAAGTGTCAAGGATGTCTCTGCTTGCACACTCGACACGTCGCTTGTCCGCCAACTGCTCCGCATATTGGCGGTGATTCCCGCGACGGCTCGTAGCGACGTGGTGCCCGCAGGTGACGGAACACATCACCGCGAGAGCTTCGAATCTGGAGTTGCGGCGTCGGCCATGCGTGTGTTGCCACGCACACGAGAATCGCCGCGCTGCTCTTGAGCGTTGCGATCAACATCGCCACCACGCTTCGCGAGATCGACGAGCACGCGAGTCGTGGTCGCGAACGACGGTTCGCCGCCCCGCCTACTGCCGCGTGATCGTGAACGTCATCGCATCGGCGAGCGCCGCCGGCATCTGCGCATCGTCGACTTCGGGCACGCAGTCGGTGTCGCGATCGATGCTGGGCGGACCGATCGAGCCTTCGTCGGTGGCGCGGCCGGTCTCGCCGGTGAGCGCGCGCTCCGCCATCTGCAGGCCGCCGCGCGGCACGTGGATGCCGTCGTACTGCACGCACTCGGGCTCGTAGACCTGCTGGTCGTCGTTGCGATCGTCCCAGCCGTTGAGCACGAGCTTGTCGAGGCGCGCGAGGCGATCTTCGAGCACGAGCTCGCGCGATTCGCCGCCGGCGATCGCCGCGACGAGCTCGTACATGTCGCGCAGCGTGCTTTGCAACAGCGCGAAGCGCAGCGGCGTGTACTGCACCGTCGTCGCGCCGGCGGTCTCCGTGTAGATCCGCGCGTCGGCTTGGTAGAACGTCGCTTCGAGCCGGTCGTAGACCGCGATCGCGCGCGTGCGGTACTTCGTGTCGCCGGTCGCGAGATACGCGGCGAACAGGCCGCGCACGGCGGCGGTATGGGCGTCGAGCACGTCGGACTGATCGATCGGCGCGGCGTTCGCGATGTCCCAGCCGGCGTACGCGCGGCCGGTCGAATCGGTGAGCGAGTTGTAGAGTAGCTCGGCGTGCGCGGTGACGAGCTGACGCAGCCGGTTGCCGAACGTCAGCGTCGCATCGCCGGGGAACGCGATCGGCAACGAATCGAGCGCGCCGACGGTCATCGCGTCGGGCGTGTTGTTCGAGTACAGCTCGAGCTCGCTGCCGCACGAGCGCAGCACGGTGCGCATGCCGAGCAGCGCGTAGGCGATCGTCGTGGTCGAGACGGTGGTGCCGCGCGCGGGCGTCGCGCCGGTGAACGTCACGTCGTCGGCGATGATGTTCGATGCCGGATCGACGTGCAGTCGATCCAAATTCACCATCGCGACGCGTATCATCGCGAGCGCGCGGTCGTGCAGCGTGCTCTCGCCGTCGGGCTGTTGATCGTCGACCGGGAACGGATCGCCGTCGAAGTAGGCGAGCGCGGGCTGCGAACCGCCGACGTCCTTGTTCGACTGGTCGGTCAGCGCGTACATCTCGCTGTAGCCCATCGCGAGACCGACGAGATCGAGCGCGTGGCTGTCGGCGCTCGCGAGCGTGTAGCTCGGGATCGGAAAGCCCGTGGTCGCGTCGGGCGTCTCGGCGACCGCGACCGAGCCGGGAAACCAGCGCAGCGGCGAGCTGTAGTTGTAGTCGAGCGCGTCGGCGATCGACGCGAAGCCGGAGAGCGTCGCGCCGTCGGTGGTCGTGAGCAGCATCAACCAGTCGTCGGCGCGCGCTTCGGACTCGAGCAGGAACATCTGCGCCTGAAAGCCTTCGATGTCGCTCGAGCCCA
>DASXEF010000564.1:0-2258 GCA_036490255.1 Kofleriaceae bacterium | reverse complement strand
CGCCGACGGATCTGCGGCGCTTGCCCAGCTCGCCCGCGCGTCGCGCACGCCGATCGTCGTGGTCGACGCCGGCGTTCGCGAGCCCGATCACATGCCGGCGGTCACCGTTCGGCTCGACGTCGTGCAACCCGTTGCACAACTCGAGGCCGGGATCGCCGTCGCGATCAGCCTCGCCGAAGGCGACCCGCTGGCGCTGCTCGTGCTCGGCGCGCTCGGCGTCGGCTCCGAGCTCGCGTCTGCGGCGATCACCGGCGCGATCACACGCGTCGCGCCAACCGGCCTTGCCGACCGCGAAGCCGAAGCCATCGGCGCTCGCGCGGCCGCGCTGGCGATGCCCGGCGCGCTCGAGCTGCTCGTCGATCGCCCCGATATCGGCGTGCTCGCCGGCCTGATCCTGGGTGCAGCGTCGATGAACGTGGCCGTGGTGCTCGACGGCCACGTCACCGGTACCGCGGCGCTGATTGCTGCGCAGCTCGCGCCGGCCGTGCGCGGCTATCTCATCGCGGCACATCGCGGCAGCTTCACGATGCCGAGCGTGCTCGCACAGCTCGAGCTCGAGCCCGTGTTCGAGGTCGGCCTCGGACATGGCGAAGGCTCCGGCGGCGCGATGATCGTGCCGCTCGTGGACCAGGTCGCATCACTCACCGGGAGTGACGCACCGTGATGTCAGATAAAGAAGTGTCCGAGCACGGCCATCGAGAGTGCGGCGAGGGCCGCGGCAAGTGTCTTCGGACCGATTTTCGGACCCATCAGGCGTTGCGTCACGAGGGGTAATTTCCTCTTTTTCGGCCCGAGATCAAGTTCCCGGCCAGGGGATCGCTTCGTCGTAACTTTTCGTTTGATTTCAATGCAATAGACCTCTATTTGGCGCTGCCAGGAAGCTTGACTCCCGCGCCAACCCGGTACTTTGAGCTCAAAATTAAACTACGAGCCACGCGTCTGTCGGATCAGTCGCAAGTACGAGGTCTGCGCACGCGCCGCGAGATCTTGCAGCTCGTTGACGAGCGTGGCCGGCGGCGGACCGCCCAACGTGTGGACGTAGACCAGGTTCACGACGCGTTGCTTGACCATCACCGGCACGACGAGCACCTCGGACGGCGGCGGCTCGGCACCGAGCGCGGACCACAGCGACGTCTCGATCGGTCGGGTCTGCGACGGCGGCGGCCCCAAGAACGTACCGGCGGCATCGTGGGCAGCCTGCAGCGCCGACGTCCCTCCGAGCGGGAGCGACAACTCCTCTATCGTCCGGCGCATCTCCGGCATCGCGCGCCAGCCGAGCGCGTTGCCATCGCGAATGAGAAAAATCACGAGCGCGTCGCAGCGTCCCTTGCCGTAGTCGACGAACGCGTCGGCGATCGCCTCGCGATTCGCGGCGAGGTCGACGCGCTCGCATGCGGCCGCGAACGGCAGGCTCGTCGCGATCGGCGGCGGCACGGGCGCCTGCGAAGCGGTCCGGCGGCGGCGCGGCTCGAGCGTGAACGTCGGCGGCATCGCGATCCCACCGGCCGGCTGCTGGCGACGGCGCTCGGACGCGTCGGGATCGGTGCCGGGTCGCGCGGTCCGGATGAACCGCGCGCGCCGCGGCGTGCCGAAGTGCTTCTCCAAATAGTAGAGCGCACGCAGCTCGGGCACGACGTACGGCGTGACCGGCGCGCCGAGCTTCGCGGCGAGCGCCTCGATCGCGCCGGCGTCCGTCGGATCGACCATGGCAACGGCGAGGTTGCCGGTGTCGAACGGCATGAGCGGCACCGCGCGCAGCCGATGCGCTTCGTCCGAGCCGAGCTTGTCGAGCAGGTCGCGGTCGGCATCGTCGAGCAGCGACGGCGTCGCGACCGGGAAGCCCGAAAGCTCGGCGAGATATGACGACAACAGCTCGAGATCCAAGAAGCCGAGCTCGACGAGGTTGGTGCCGAGCCGGCCGCCGTAGAGGACTTGGTTGCGCAGCGCCGCTTCCAGCTGCGACAGCCCGATCGCCGCGTTGCGCAGGAGCAGCGTGCCCAGCTTCACGCCGCGATCATATCTCGTTGGTCGCGTAACGGGTCGGATCCGGGACGCCGGCGTCGGCGAAGCCTTTGCGGCGCAACACGCACGCATCGCAGCGGCCGCACGCACGCCCCGCGATCGGATCGTAACAAGAGTGCGTTTGCGCGTAATCGACGCCGAGCCGCATGCCGAGCGCGATGATCTGCGCCTTGGTCAGCTCGATCAGCGGCGCGTGGACGTGAAAGCCGCCGCTGCGCGTCGCGACCTGCGCGAGC
>DASXEF010000561.1:0-2557 GCA_036490255.1 Kofleriaceae bacterium | reverse complement strand
CCGACGAGCACGCTCACTTCGAACCTCCAGCAGCAGCCACGGCCTTCTTCGCGCCGTCGGCCATGTCGGCCGCGGGGACGATGTTGAGCCCGCTCTCGGCGAGCAGCTTCTTGCCCAGCTCGACGTTCGTGCCTTCGAGGCGCACGACGAGCGGGACCTTCAAGCCGACCTCTTTCACCGCCGCGATGACGCCGGCCGCGATCGTGTCGCACTTCATGATGCCGCCGAAGATGTTGACGAAGATCGCCTTCACGCCCGGGTCGGACGTGATGATCTTGAACGCCGCCGTGACCTTCTCGGCGGTGGCGCCGCCGCCGACATCGAGGAAGTTCGCGGGCGAGCCGCCATAGAAGTTGATGATGTCCATGGTCGACATCGCGAGGCCCGCGCCGTTGACCATGCAGCCGATGTTGCCCTCGAGCGAGATGTAGCTGAGGTCGTACTTCTTCGCTTCGAGCTCGCGCGGATCCTCTTCGGCGGGATCCATCCACTGCTCGAGCTCTTTGTGCCGGAACAGCGCGTTGTCGTCGAAGTTGATCTTGGCGTCGAGCGCGAGGACCTTGCCGTCTTTCGTGGTGACGAGCGGATTGATCTCGAGCAGCGAGCAATCCATCTCGTCGTAGCACTTCACGAGCGGTGGCATGAACTTGGCGAACGCCGTCGCGGCGCTGCCCGACAGACCGAGCGCCTTGGCGAGCTTGCGCGATTGCCAGTCCATCCAGCCGGTCGCCGGATCGATCGGCTCCTTGAGGATCTTCTCGGGCGATTTCTCGGCGACCTCTTCGATCTCCATGCCGCCTTCGGTCGACGCCATCACGGTCACGCGACCGGTCGCGCGATCGAGCAACATGCCGAGGTAGTACTCGTGCGCGATGTCGAGCCCTTGCTCGACGAGCAGGCGCTGGACTTTCTTGCCTTCGGGGCCGGTCTGGTGCGTGACCAGCTGCATGCCGAAGATCTTTTTGACCGCAGCTTCGGCATCGGCGCGGGTCTTCGCGACCTTGACGCCGCCGCCTTTGCCGCGGCCGCCGGCGTGGATCTGCGCCTTGACCACGACGACGTCGGTGCCGGCCTGCTGTTGCACCTTCGGGATCGCGGCGATCGCTTCGTCCACGCTCGTCGCTGCAATTCCGATCGGTACAGGCACGCCGTACTGCTGGAACATCTGCTTGCCCTGGTACTCGTGAATCTTCACGAGCCGGGTGTATCACGTCGGAAACGCGACGAGGACGAACAGCTCGGTCGAGTTGAAGACGATCGCGCCCAACGCCCCGGTCGTGTTGTTCTCGAACACGAGCTTGGTGTTGCCGCCGCCCTCGGACGCCGGCGGCGACACCGTGTAGCCGGCCGTCGTGAGCTGCGTCTGGTAGTAGCCAAACACGTCGGTCATCGACACCGTGCCGGCGAGGTACCAGTTCTCCGTCGGTGCGCCGGGCGAGTTCGCCATCGGATCGACGCCGCACAGGATCAGTCCCGTCGGCGGGCTCGGAAATCCGTTCGGCGTGCCGTCGATGCCGGCCTCGAAGTCGGCGATGCCGCTGGTCAACGTCGAGCAGTCGGCGCCCGAGCCTTGATACGCGTCGACGACCGGCACCGGATGCGACGGCGAGCTGCACGCGGCAAGTGCGACGACAATCGCGGACTTCACGACGTCGCCTCGTGCTCGCGCGGCCACCACACGTACGCCGCCCAGCCGAACACGATCGGCACCGCCATCATCGCGAGCGCGGGAACGAAGTAGTCGTAGAGCAGGCCGAGCACGGCGGGCGACCATAGATCACCGAACAGATGAATGGCGAAGATCATGCCGGCCATCGCACTCGCGCGCAGCTCCGGCGGTACCGCGCGAAGCCCGATCGCGTTCACCGGCGAGGTTGAAAGAAACAGAAACACTTCGGCGACGAACGCGACCGCGAAGAACGTCGTCGATGACGGCATCAGGAACGCGAACGCCGTGAGCGGCGCGGCGATCACCATGCTCTTTGCGCACACGCCGAGCAGCGCGTTCGTGCCGCGCTTCGTCGGTGCCGCGTCCCACGCGAGCCCGTCGGTTGCCTGCGGAATCGCTCGCACCGCGCGGTCGCTCCAGCGCCCGCCGATGATCGTGCCGACCGCGCCGCCGACCACGGTGACCGCGCCGAAATACGTCGCCGCCGACGACGACGTCAGCGAATTTGGATACGTCTCGGCGAGGTACTTCGGCGCCCACGCCGCGAACGCGCCGATCGCCCACGTGTACGTGCAGTAGCCGAGCACCGCGCGGCGAAACTGCGGCAGCTTCGCCATCGTCCGCATCGCGTCGACAAGCTTCGCCTTCGCCTCACGCAGCTTGCGCTCTGGCTCGACGATCGCGAGGCAGGTCAGCGCGAGCACGAGGCCCGGTCCGCCCGCGATGAAGAACGCGTAGCGCCAGCCGTAGAAGTGCAGGATCTGGCCGCCGATCACGTAGCCGAGCGCGGAGCCGACCGGAATCGCGAGATAGAAGATCGCGAGCGCGCGGTTCTTCTGATCGGCCGGCGTGATGTCGTCGATGATCGTCGGCGCCAGCGTCGCGTAG
>DASXEF010000501.1:0-2713 GCA_036490255.1 Kofleriaceae bacterium | reverse complement strand
CCCTCGATGAAACGCCAGGTCGCGATCGCGAGCATGGCCGCGATCGCAAGCGCCACCAGCGTCGCGGCGATGCTCGGATCAGGCGCGACCGTACGCAATATCGCGAGCAGCGGCCAATGCCATAGGTACAACGGATAGCTCACGAGTCCGATCGCGACGAGCACCCGATTCGCGAGGACCTTGCGGTTCCACCATGCCGTTGGGCCGGCTGCGATCGCGAACCCGGTCGCCGACGTCGGCAGCAGCGCCCATACACCTGGAAACACCGACGTGCTCGCGACCAGCACTACGCTCGCGATCGAGAGTGCGACGCTCGCAGCCGCGGCAACGCCAGCGAGGCGCGTGCCGAATGAACGCGCGGCGATGCTGGGCAGCGCCAGTGCGCAGCCGAGCAGCAGCTCCCAGAACCGACTCGGCAGCAAGTAGAAGTCTCGCGCCGGATACGACGTCGACCACGACACGTTGATCGCGAACGATCCGACGAACAAACCGAGGACGAGGAGGGCGAGACTCCGCCGCCGGCGCCCGACGACCATCGCGAGCAACGGCCACACGACGTAAAACTGCTCTTCGATTCCGAGCGACCACAAGTGCAAGAACGGCTTGAGCGCGGATGCGCTGTCGAAGTATCCGGCGTCGTGGAGCAGCACGATGTTCGAGCTGAACGTCGCGCCGGCAAACAGATGTCGACCTAGTCGCGTGAATTCGACACCCGGCAACACGAACCACGCCGCGGCCGCGACCGCGACGAGCACGACGACCAACGCCGGCACGATCCGTCGACACCGACGCGCGTAGAAGTCGATGATCGAAAACGAGCCGGCCGCGAGATCGCGGAAGATGTTGGTGCTGATCAGAAACCCCGAAATCACGAAGAACACGTCGACGCCGACAAAGCCGCTCCGCGCGATGCGTGGAAATGCGTGATACGCGACGACGAGCAATACGGCGATGCCGCGCAGCCCGTCGATGTCGGGCCGATAGTTGCCGTGCGAAGGCTTCACGCGAGGCTCGCGACCAGGTGCGCCCGCAAGCTTCTGGGCTCTGGCGAGGTTGCTACGTCCCCGTAAAGCGCACGGACGATTCTGGCGAGCTCGACGCGCAGCGCAGCGGTCTCGACGACCTCGGTCGCGCGATTCCACGGCGGCTCGAGCAGCGTGGCGTCGCCGGATCGGATCGTCGCAGCGAGCCGCGGTTGCGCTGCGAACCGCCGCGGCCGACGGGCGAGGTCGTAGCGCTGCCGCACGCCCGGCACGGCGAGCGCGACATTGCGCACGCGCTCGAGTGCGGTCCGCGGTGGATCTTCCGACGCGTCGAACGCATCGTCAATCGCGACCAGGCCGCGAACGAATTCGAGCACGCACCAGCGATACGCGAGGCGAACGCGCTCGAAGCTCCAGCCGTCGTGGAGCGCGGACTCGATCGCGGCGAAGTACGCTGCTGTAGTGGTGCCGACGTAGTTGAGCTCGGCGGGATATTGAATGACATCCGGGCAATAGATCACGACCGGGATCCCGAGGAGTGCCATCTCTTTGCCGGCGCTCGACCACGCATTGAGAAACACGTCAGCCTGCTCTGCAACGTCGTAGATCGAGAGCTTGTCGGTCGGCCAGTTGACTGCGACGTTCGACGGTAGCTCGGTGAGCTCGCGCTCGAGCGCATGCGCGTGCTCCGACTTGAGGCCCTCGCGCTTGTTCGGAAACTCGCGTGGGTGGACGCGAATCAGCAAGAATCGTTCGGGATGCTCGCGCATCCATCCGATCAGCTCGCGTACCCACTCGATTTGGGTCGGGAACAGCAGCTCGGATTCGGCTGGGACGCCACCGACCGCCGCGGCCGCGACGTACTCGTCGTAGCTGCTCATCGACGCGACGAGCAGCTGCTGCTCGGGACGCACGGCGAAGCGGCCACGCACGTCCTCAGCGGTCTTCGATTTCGGCGCCGAGTACGCGAACACGCTGGTGCCGAGGAACAAGCGCAGGAAGTGCTCGGTGACCTCGCGGAGCTCTTCGGCGCAACACGGTACGTCGCGATAACGCGGCCACGCCTGAACGATCCGCGCCCACCACACCAGTGTCGAGTCGCGACCGACGACGAGGCGTTGGAGGCGATCGACCAGGCTCAACCCGGCGTGCTCGAAGTAGACGGCGATGCCGCGTGCGTCGGCCTGCGCGCGCCAGACGGCATTTGCGGAGTACAAGCTGTTGTAGAGCAACACGCGGTCGGGCCGCTCGACGTCGAGGATCTTGCCGGCGGCGATCATCGAGCGCAGCGTGGCGACGAGGCGCGGCCGAAACGCCGACCATTCCTCGGCGGTCAGCGCGAGATGGAGCTTCTTGTGCTCGATCACGAACTCGTACAGCGCGGCGCGACCGACCGCGATGCCGTCGACGACGAGCTCGTCGATCGCCTCCGGCTTTGCTTCGTCGACGATCGCGGCGACATGCATGCGATCGCGATCGTCGAGCACCGAATCGAGGTCGTAGCCGGGGAAATCGAAGCTCGAACGCAGCCGCGCGTGGTTGTGCTTGCACTCGGCGCAGCTGATACCGGCCGCGATCGGCACGCAGTAGTCCGACAGCTCGCCGTTGCAGGTCACGTAGACCAGCTCGGCGCCGTCGCTGCGCGCCGCATCGGCGACGAGTGCTTCCGGAAATGCGTGCACCCAGATTCCGGCGTGAGGCGCGAACGCGACGACCTTCACGACTCGGCC
>DASXEF010000490.1:0-2294 GCA_036490255.1 Kofleriaceae bacterium | reverse complement strand
GGGCAGGCCGTAGTACACGCTCGCGTCGGTCGCCTGCAGGCCGCCGTCGATGTGCGGCAGCTGTTGTGCGCGCTGCACGCGATATTGCGCGCGCGCGACCTGCACGTTCGCGAGCGCTTGCCGCACCGTGCGGTTCTGACCGATCGCCTGCGCGATGATCTGGCGCAGCTTCGGCTCGCGCACGAACGCGGTGAGCTCGGGCAGCGACGCGCTGCCGGCACCGCCGGGCAACGTCGCCGAGATCGGCGCCGCGGGGCGCTCGTATTTCGGCGCCATCGACCAGCAACCGGCGAGGGCGGCGAGCGCCAAGGCGCGCTTCACGACGGCACCTGCGCGCGTTTGCCGCGGACCAAGCGCCGCACGATGATGAAGAACACCGGCACCAAGAACACGGCGAGCACCGTGCCTGTCACCGTGCCGCCGACGATGCCCGAGCCGATCGCGACGCGACCGTTCGCGCCGGCGCCGGTCGATAGCGCGAGCGGCATCACGCCGGCGACGAACGCGAGCGACGTCATCACGATCGGTCGCAGCCGCAGGCGCGCGCCGGTGACGGCCGCGTCGAACAGCGACGCGCCGCGGTGATACGCCTCTTCGGCGAACTCGACGATCAAGATCGCGTTCTTCGATGACAGGCCGATCGTCGTCAGCAGCGCGACGCGGAAGTACACGTCGTTCTCGAGCCCGCGGAACGTCGCGGCGAGCACGGCGCCGACGATGCCGAGCGGGATCACGAGCAGCACCGAGAACGGCACGCTCCAGCTCTCGTAGAGCGCGGCGAGACACAAGAAGATGACCAAGATCGAGATCGCGTACAGCTCGAGCGTCTGACCGCTCGCGAGGCGCTCCTGATACGACAAGCCGCTCCACGAGAACGTCGTGCCGCGCGGCAGCTTGCTCTGCAGCTTCTCCATCTCGTCCATCGCGGTGCCGGAGCTCGTGCCGGGCGCGCCCTGGCCGTCGATCTCGTACGCGGCGAGGCCGTTGTAGCGCGACAGCGACTCGGCGCCGTACGTCCAGTGCGTGGTCGTGAACTCGGAGAACGGCGTCATGCTGCCGCTGCCGCCGCGCACGTACCACAGCGCGAGATCCTCGGGCTTGCTGCGCGAGCTCCCGATGCCTTGCACGTAGACGCGCTTGACGCGGCCGCGATCGACAAAGTCGTTGACGTAAACGCCGCCCCACGCCGCGGCGAGCGTGTCGGTGATCGATTGCGGCGCGACGCCGTGCGAGACCGCCTTGGCCTGATCGATATCGATCTTGAGCTGAGGCGTCTCCGGCAAGTCGCCGCGGCGCACCGCGACGAGCTTCGGATCTTTACTGGCATCGCCGAGCAGCGTGTCGCGCAGCGTCGCGAGCTGTGTTCGATCGGTGCCCGGCGTGGCCTGGAGCTGGAACGTGAAGCCTTCGGACTGGCCGAGGCCTTGGATCGCCGGCGGCGTCAGCGCGAAGACTTGCGCGTCGCGCACCGCCTGCAACATGCCGGTCGCGCGGTTCGCGATCGACGCGGCGTCGTTCTCTTTGCCTTTGCGCTGATCCCAGTCGGCGAGCTCGACGAACGCCATGCCGGTGTTCTGACCGACGCCGACGAACGAGAAGCCCGACACCGTGAACAGCCCCGACGTGTTCTTGCGCTCGGTGTCGAGGAAGTGATGCTCGACGACCTTCGACACGGTTTCGGTGCGCGATAGCGTCGCGCCCGACGGCAACGTCCAGATCACCATCGCCTGGCCCTGATCTTCGGGCGGCAAGAAGCCGGTCGGCAGCTTCATGAGCAGCCAGCCCATCACGCCGACGATCGCGAGGAACGGCACGAGCCACAGCGCCGCGTGCTTGAGCATGCGTGCGACGCCGTGCTGATAGCCGTTCGTGATTCGATCGAACGCGCGATTGAACCAGCCGAACGGCCCGCGTTTTTCGTGCACCGCGCTCGCGCGGAGTAGCGACGCGCACATCGCCGGCGTGACCGTCAGCGCGACGAACACCGACAGCAGCATCGATGCGACGATCGTGATCGAGAACTGGCGATAGATGACGCCGGTCGAGCCGGTGAAGAACGCCATCGGCAAGAACACCGCCGACAGCACGGTCGCCACGCCGATCAACGCGCCGGTGATCTCCTTCATCGAGCGGATCGTCGCGTCGAGCGGCGATAAATGCTCGTCGCGCATCAAGCGCTCGACGTTCTCGACCACGACGATCGCGTCGTCGACGAGCAGGCCGATCGATAGCACCAGGCCGAACATCGTCAGCGTGTTGATCGAGTAGCCCGCGGCGGCGAGGATGCCGAAGGT
>DASXEF010000443.1:0-11988 GCA_036490255.1 Kofleriaceae bacterium | reverse complement strand
TAGGTCGAGCTTGGTCATACGGGCGAGTGGGTGATGGTTCAAACGGATAACAGTCCTGATTCGATCTGTCAATCTGAGTTTTCTAATACTACGCAAGTTATCGATTTGCCGAGTGCAAGCTCGATACGACTGCGCCGGCCGAGCAGCTCGCCGCCGGCTTCGATCGCACTTTCGCGATCGAGCTCGATCGCGACGCGCTCGCACCAGAAATCGTGGACGCGCTCGCTGAAGTACTCGCCGCGAAATGCCGGGCGAACGGCGCGCATTACTTCGGCAAAGCCCGGATCGGCACAGCGCAACTGAAATCGATCACCGCGAGTGCCGGCAAAGGCGAACATCTTCAAGCCGAATCCAAAGTACGGAATCGTCGCGCCGGCGACCATCGTGCAGGTCCCTCGCCACAGCTCGGTGCCGGCCGCGTGCTCGCGCTTGGTCGCACCGGATTCGGCGAGCTCGAGCGCGGGCGCGCCGAGGTTCGTGACGATCGCGTGCGGGCGATCGCCGAACGCGAAGCGCGGGATCGAGCGCAGCGCGACCGACATCACGTAACGCGCGCCGCCGCCGAGCACGCGTGCACCCGGCACGCGATCGACGACGCGGCCGACCAGCGCGTGATCCTCGAGCACCTGCGCGTCGATGCCGACGCCGACGAACGGCGCGCGTACGCCGAGCACTTCGAGCAGCGGCATCTCGCGCCTGATCCCCGCGCCGCGGCCGAGCCGTTCGAGATCGCCGACGACGTCGGCCGACGCGTGCACCGTATCGGCGATCGCGTTGCCCGAGCCGAGCCGGAGCACGCCGATCGCGGGCTCGCGCGTGCCCGTGCCGCGACACGCTTCGCCGAGCAGCGTCAGGCCCATGACGACGGTGCCGTCGCCGCCGCCGAAGATCACGAGCTCGACGCCGCGGCGGATCTCGCGCCGGATCGTCGCGCGTGCATCGTCGAGCGACGTCGTGAAGCGCACGCCGCCGGGCAGCGCGCGCTCGAGCTTGCCGCGCAATCGGGCGCCGAGCTTGCGCGAGGCTCCGTTGACGATCGCGACAGCTCTCACACGCGCGACGATAACCCGCGAATCGCCTGCGCAAAATTTTCGGTCTGATCGAGATAGACCCAGTGGCCGGCCGGCTCGATGCCGATCCAGCGCGCGCCGTGCTGGTCGAGTAGCGCGCGACTCTCCGCGCAGATCCCGCGCGGCACGCCGGCGATGTAGAGCGACGGCAGCTGTAGCGCCGCCTGTCGGGCCGCGAGCTGGCCCGCTTCCGACAGCGCGACGAGATCGTGCGCGTGGCGATAGAACATCCGCGGCGATGCGAACGTCATCGCCGCGGCGTACCCGCGCAGCGGCAGATCGGTCACGCCGTCCTCGTAGACGCGGCCGCGCAGCTCCGCGAAGCCGTGATCGACGAACGCGTGCTCGTCCCAGCCGACCACGCGGCCGCTGAAGTTGCAGTCGCCGCGCGAGATGTTGCCGTCGATGTTGACGATCGCGCGCGCAGCTCGCCGCTCGCCGAGCATCATCGCGAGCACGCCGCCCATCGAGTGGCCGATCGCGATCGCATCGCGCGGCAGCCACGCCGCGAGCTCGTCCGCGAGCGCGTCCAAGCCGATCGGCTCGACCCACGCCGAACGGCCGTAGCCCGGCAGATCGATCAGCGTGTGTTTGAATTCGCCGAGGTGATCGACGGCCGGCAGAAAGCTCGTCGATGATTCGCCGAGGCCGTGGATCCAGACCAGCTCGATGTCGCCCGCGCCGATGCGAACCACGGACATGCCGCGCTCGATGCTGAACATCACATTCCGTAGTCCTGCGTGATCGTCACGTTGCCCGTCGCCGTGTCTTCGTAGATGCCGCAGCCGAGCGTGCCGTAGTCGCCCATCATGTTGATGTAGTGACCGTGCATGCTGTAGTCGCTGCCCGGGCCTTCGTCGTAGAACGCCTGCAGGCACATATCCATCAGCTGCACCATGTCGCCGCTGGCGTTCGCGATGTTCCAGCCGTCGAAGCCCGGGCACTCGTTCTCCGCGAACGAGATGCCGCCGCCTTGGGTCATCATGAAGTGATCGTGCGGCGTCATGTTTTCGTAGTCGTACATCGCGCCGGTCGCCGCATACGTCTCGAGCGCCGACGACTCGGTCAGCGCGGTCTTGCCGTTCATCGCGCGATACGCGTTGGTCTGCGTCACGCACTCGACGAGCGGCGCGTTCGATCCGCTGCCGCCGCCCCCTCCACCGCTTCCGCCGCCTCCGCTACCACTGCCGCTTCCGGATCCGCCGCCTCCGCCACCGCCGTTTCCGGCATCGACGGTTCCGCTGTTGTCTGCGCCACAGGCTGCGATCGCGAGCATCAGCACGAAGAGCCGCATCCTGCGATTATCAGGCAAATGCCGCGCGAATGCGCGCCAATGCAGTCTCGACGTTCTCGCGCGAGTTGAACGCGGAGAGCCGGAAGTAGCCTTCGCCGGCCGGACCGAAACCCGCACCGGGCGTACCGACGACCTGCGTGGCGTCGAGCAATTTGTCGAAGAAGTCCCACGAGCCGATGCCGCCGGGCGTGCGCAACCATAGATACGGCGCGTGCACGCCGCCGAACACCGTGAAGCCCGACGCTGCGAGGCCTTCGCGCAACAGCCGCGCGTTCTCCATGTAGAACGCGATCTGCGCCTTGGTCTCGGCGAGCCCGGCGGGCGAGTACGCCGCGGCCGCACCTCGCTGCACGATGTAGGACGCACCGTTGAACTTCGTCGCGTGGCGCCGCGACCACAGCGCGTTGAGCGGCACTTGCTTGCCGCTCGGATCCGAGCCGGTGACCGCTTTCGGGATCACCATGAACGCGCAGCGCACGCCGGTGAAGCCCGCGCGCTTCGAGAAGCTGCGCAGCTCGATCGCGTGCGAGCGCGCGCCTTCGATCTCGTAGATCGAGTGCGGCAGGTTCGGATCGGCGATGTACGACTCGTACGCGGCGTCGAACACGATCAGCGAATCGGTGCGGCGTGCCCACGCGACCCAGCGCTCGAGCTGCTCGCGCGTCATCACCGTGCCGGTCGGATTGTTCGGCGAGCACAAGTACACGACGTCGACCGGCTCCGCGGGCGGCTCCGGCGTGAACCCGTTCGCTTCGCTGCCGACGAGATAGACGAAGCCGGGATAGCGACCGTCGGCGCCGGCGGCCGGCGTGCGACCCGCCATCACGTTCGAATCGACGTAGACCGGATACACCGGATCGGTCACGGCTATCTTCGCGCCGAGCGCGAAGATCTCTTGCACGTTGCCGCTGTCGCACTTGCTGCCGTCGCTGACGAAGATCTCGTCGGCGGCGATGTCGACGCCGCGCGCCTTGTAGTCGTGCTCGCGGATCGCGTCGATCAAGAAGTCGTAGCCCTGCTCCGGGCCGTAGCCGCGAAACGACTCGCGCTTGGACATCTCGTCGACGGCGGCGTGCATCGCCTGCGTGATCGCCGGTGCGAGCGGCTCGGTGACGTCGCCGATGCCGAGTCGGATCACCTTCGCATCGGGATGCGCCGCCGCGTACGCGCGCACGCGCCGGCCGATCTCTGGAAACAGATAGCCCGCGGGCAGCTTCGCGAAGTGCTCGTTGATCCGCACGCCGCGACCCTAACGCAAAGCTTCGACGCGCGGCAGTGGCTGTCGGTTGCTTCGGACAACGCATGCTGCTCGTCGACGGACCAAGCAGCATGCGCATGCTCCTCGTCGCGTTCCTGCTCGCTGCCTGCACCGCCCACGACGTGCGCGTGCACTACCCGCTCGCGTCGCCCGACGACGCCGGCGGCACGCTCGTGCTGCTCCTCACGCAACCTGCCGACGACGTCACCGTCGCGATCAACGGCGTGCTCGTCGCGGCGAACGCGCACACGCAGCGGCTCGTGATCGATCGCGTGCCGGTCGGCACCGCCGAAGTGATCCTGGCGGCGAACGGCGAGGACAAGCAGTTCAAGACGTGGATCGGCACGGATCACGCGACCACGGTGCCGCTCGGCGTGCCCGACGCCAGCATGGGCTTCATCAAGACGCTCGCCGGCACGCTGATCACCATCGTCGTGTACAGCCTGCTCCATCCATGACGTATGCTGCGTCCGTGTCGGAGCGCAACGACTTCATTCGCGACATCATCGACGAGGATCTTCGCCTCGGCCGCGTCACTCGCGTGGCCACGCGATTCCCGCCCGAGCCAAACGGCTACTTGCACATCGGTCACGCCAAGGCGATCTGCGTCGACTTCGGCGTGGCGCGCGAATATCAGGGCACGTGCAACCTGCGCTACGACGACACGAATCCCGCACGCGAAGACGTCGAGTACGTCGAATCGATCGAGCGCGACGTGCGCTGGCTCGGCTTCGAGCCGACCGCGGTGCTGTTCTCCGGCGACTACTTCCCGAAGATGTACGAGCTCGCCGAGCGGCTCGTGATCGAGGGCAAAGCGTTCGTCGACGATCTCGCCGACGAGCAGATCAAAGACTATCGCGGCACGCTGTCGGAGCCGGGCAAGCCGAGCCCGTTCCGCAACCGCACGCCCGACGAGAACCTGGCGCTGCTCCGCAAGATGAAGGCCGGCGAGCTGCCGGATGGCGCCTGCGTGCTGCGCGCGAAGATCGATCTCGCGTCGGCGAACATGAAGATGCGCGATCCGCTGCTCTATCGGATCCGCCACGCGCATCACCATCGCACCGGCGACGCGTGGTGCATCTATCCGATGTACGACTGGGCGCATCCGATCGAGGATGCGATCGAAGGCATCACGCACTCGCTGTGCACGCTCGAGTTCGAGAACAACCGCGAGCTCTACGACTGGGTGATCGACAACACCGGGCCGTGGGATCCGCGTCCGCACCAGTACGAGTTCGCGCGGCTCGAGCTCGAGTACACGGTGATGAGCAAGCGCAAGCTGCGCTCTCTCGTCGAAGAAGGCCTGGTCCGCGGCTGGGACGATCCGCGCATGCCGACGCTCGCGGCACTCCGACGGCGCGGCTACTCGCCCGAAGCGATCCGCAATTTCTGCGAGCTCGTCGGCGTCGCGAAGAACAACTCGGTCGTCGATATCGCGAAGCTCGAGTACTGCGTGCGCGATGATCTCAACCAGACCGCGCCGCGCGTGCTCGGCGTGCTGCGGCCGATCGAGGTCGAGCTCAGCGGCGCCAACGTCGAAACGATCACGGCGCCGTATTTTCCGCCCGACATCGGCAAGCCCGGCGAGCGCGCCGTGCCGATCGGCACGCGCGTGCTCATCGATCGCGATGACTGGCGCGACGATCCGCCGGCCGATTATCAGCGGCTCGCGCCCGGCCGCACCGCTCGGCTGCGTTACGGCCCGTGCATTCGCGTCGACGACGTGGTGGCGCGCGAGGATGGTCACGTGACGAAGCTGCGCGCGACCGTGGTGCCGAGCGTCAAGGGCGCGAGCGTGATCCACTGGGTCGACGCGGCGACGAGCGTGCCCGTCGAAGTTCGGCTCTACGACCGGCTGTTCAAGGTCGCGCGCCCCGAAGACGGCGGCGATTTCTTGCACGCGCTCGATCCGAATTCGCTCGAGGTCGTGACGACCGCGCGACTCGAGCCGTCGCTCGCGAGCGCCGCACACGGCTCGCGCTGGCAGCTCGAGCGCGTCGGTTACTTCATCGTCGATCAAGATTCGAAGCCCGGCGCGCTCGTGATGAATCGGATCATCACGTTGCGCGACGCGCCAGCGATCAAGGAGATCGCTGCACCGCCGGTCGAGAAAAAGCAGAACGCGAAGGCGGCGACGCGGCCGAAGAGCAAGTCGCCCGGCGAATATCGCGCCGAAGCACGCGCGCGCGATCCCGAGCTCGCAGCGATGCACGCGAGCGCCGAAGTCTTGATCGGCGCCGAGCAGGCCGATCTGATCAGCGGCGATCGCGCGACCGCCGACTTGTTCATCGCGGCGACGAAGCTCTCGAGCGCGCCCGAGCTCGTCGCGAAGTGGATCATCAACGAGCTGCCGCGCGCGCTCGCCGGCAAGGAGCTGGCGGAGTCGGGGCTCGCCGCCGAGCAGCTCGCCGAGGTGATCGCGATGCTGCGCGATGGCAAGATCAGCGCCGCCGTCGGCAAGACGGTGCTCGCGAAGATGATCGCGACCGGGCGGCGCGCCAGCGAGCTCGCCGCCGACGTCGCCGCGACGCCGGTCGCCGATCTCGGCACCGCGGTCGACCAGATCCTCGCCGCGAATCCCGACAAAGTCGGCCAGTACAAGGCCGGTAAGACCGGGTTGCTGGGGTTTTTCGTCGGCCAGGTGATGAAATCGTCCCCGAACGCCGACGCGACCGAGGTCAACCGCGCGATTCGCGACCGCCTCGGCTGAGGTGCGCGCTCCCCACCACACGGGCGCCCACCCCCAGCTGGCAAGCCCGCCGCGACGATGTATGTTGAAGTCGTGAGGTTGGTCGTGCTCTGCGCACTGCTCGCCGCGTGTAACGCGCGGCTCGGCGCGAGCGTCGGCGCGAGCAGCGGCGATGACGATTCGTCGTCGAGCGACGCGAACAATGGTGGCGGCGGTGGTGGCGGCAATCTCGATGCGCCGCTGTCGATCGCGCCGATGGATGCGCCGCTCGATGCGAGCACGTGCCCGACCGGCCGCGTCGTGTTCCTCAACTTCGAAGGAGACACGCTCAACCGAGCTGCCGCGAGCGACGCGACCGCCGACGCTGCGATCTGGGTCGGCATGAGCAACGGCGCGATGACCGCGACGATGACCAAGTTCCGGCCGACCGCAGCTGATCGCACGACGCAGATCCAGAGCGTCGTGACCACGCTGCAGACCATCTTCAGCGGCGCACCCGAAGTCACGTTCGTGACCACGCGTCCGGCCGCCGGACCGTACGTGATGATCGGCTTTGGCGGCACGATGGGCCAAGCCGGCGTGCCGTACACCGGCGCCGTGAATCACCTCGATTGCGGCGACACCAACAAGAGCGATCTCGGCTGGGTCTTCGAGTCCGCGAGCACGACCACGCAAGCCGCGAACTTTGCGGCCGGCGCGATCGCGTTCGGGCTCGGCGCGACCGGCACGACGGATCCGACCGACTGCATGTGCGGCTGGCTCACGAGCTGCCAGGCGTCCGGCAACGCGTGCACGTTCTCGGCGACTGCAGACGCACAGCTTGCGTGTTCGGGCGAGACCGATCCTCAGAACGATATCGGGATCTTACAGGCGTTCTGCAATTAGCCCGACACGTCGTGCGTTGTAGGGCGAGTGAGACTAGGACTCGTTGCAATCGCGTGTGCAGGCTGTGTCGGGTCGCTCGGTAATGACGAGGGCTCTCGCGTCTTCGATGCGCGCGAAGCCGCCGATGCGCGCGTCGATGCCGGCGCGATCGATGCTCGCGTGCGCGACGCGCCGCCCGATGCGAACGCGTGCACGAACGGTCGCGTCGTATTCTTGAACTTCGGTGGCGACACGTTGTCGCGCGCAGCGCAGAGCGACGCGACCGCCGACACGGCTGTGTGGGTCGGCATGAGCTCGGGACAAACGAACGGCACGTTGCCCGAGTGGCGGCCGACCGCGGGCGACCGCACGTCGCAGATCGCGGAGGTCGTCGATGCACTGCAAGCCAAGTTCTCGGCGATCGCGCCGACGATGCAGTTCGTGACGACTCGTCCGGTAACCGGACCGTACGTGATGATCGGGTTCGGCGGCTCGCAGAACAACGTCGGCGTGCCGTACACGACCGCGGTGAATCATCTCGATTGCGGCGACGCGAACCTGAACGACGTCGGCTGGGTGTTCGAGAACGTCGCGGACACGACGAGCGTCGCGAACTTCGCCGCCGGTGCGATCGGATTCGGCATGGGCCTCACCGGCACGACCGATTCGAACGACTGCATGTGCGGCTGGTTGACGAGCTGCAACGCGTCCGGCGCGGCATGCACGTTCTCGTCGGCGGCGAATGCGCAGATCGCGTGCTCCGGCGAGACCGATCCGCAAGACGACACCGCGATCCTCGCGAGCTTCTGCAACGGCGGCGGCGGCAGCACCGGCGGTTAACGCTGCGCCGGATCGGGATGGTGCGAGCGCATCAGCGCGGTCATGCGTTGCGCCGCATCCTCGGCCATCGCGATCTCGAGCCCGACCGCGGACTCGTGCGCGGTCGCAGCGACGCGATCGAACATGGCAGCTTCGTAGCCCGCGACATCGCCGGTCGCGATCGCGTGCGCGAGCTCGAGCGCGTCGCGCATCGCGTTGTTGACGCCTTCGCCGGCAAACGGCGACATCACGTGCGCGGCGTCGCCGAGCAGCGTGATGCCGCGGCGATGCGGCCAGCTATGCCCGACCGGCAGCGCGCAGATCGGCAACACGAGCACGCGATCGTCGGCGCGCTCGATGAACGCGCGCAGCTCTGGCGCCCACGCCGCGTGGTCGTGCAGCAACCCTTGCTTGATCGCGGCGCCAGGTCGTGTCGCCAGCTGTTTCGCAGCGCCCTCGTCGACGACTCGCGCGACGTAGACGCGCATCACGCTGTTCGAGCTGCGCTGCGCGATCATCGTCTTGCGATCGCCCATCGCCATCAGCTTGCCGTGCGGCACGAGCGCTGCGAGATCCGGATGACGTGCATCGAAGTCGGTGAGCTCGAGCTCGACGAACGCGACGCCGGTGTACGCGGGGCGTTCGTCGGTCAGCGCCCGTCGAACGCGCGACCACGCACCGTCGGCGCCGACGACGAGCCCGAAGTCGCGCGAGCTGCCGTCCGCGAAGTGAACGCGCGCACCGTCGGCGAGCGGCTCGACGCGGCTGACGCGCGCACCCCATTCGATCGTGCCTTCCGGAAGCGAGTCGAGCAGGATGCGGCGAAGCTCGGCGCGGTCGATCTCGGGCCGACCTCCGCCGGCGCCGACCTCGGCGTAGAGCAGCGCCCCACCGGTATCGTAGATGTGGACGTCCTGGTCGTCGTAACGCGCAGCGCGGTCGAACTCGGCGGTGAGCCCGGCGAGCTCGAGCGCGCGAAGCCCGGATTCGGCATGAAGATCGAGCGAGCCGCCCTGGCTGCGCACGGCTGGACCGGCGTCGAGCTCGAGCACCGTCGCGGCGATGCCGCCCACATGGAGAATTCGGGCTAGCGCGAGCCCACCCGGGCCCGCTCCGACGATTGCGATCGCGTTCTGCATTTACATAGCGTACTATGCATCTACATAGCATCCTATGCAACCCAAAATCGACTGGGACCCGAAGAACCATCCGGCGTACCTGCTGGGCCGAGCCGCGCGGCTGTTCTCGCGCGCCGCAGACGAACGGCTCGCCAAGCTCGGCGTCAGCAGCGCGCACGTACCGGTCATTCGTCTCTTGAGCGACGGCCGCGCGCGGTCGCAGGCCGAGCTCGCCGCGCAGGTCAAGGTCGAGCAACCGACGATGGCCGCGTTGCTCGTGCGGATGGAGCGCGACAAGCTGATCGAGCGCGCGCCCAATCCGGACGACGGCCGCAGCAGCTTGTTCTCGCTGACGCCGCGCGCGCGGAGCAAGGTGCGCGCAGTGCGCGACGTGCTCGTCAGAGGCAGCGAAGAGATGTTCGACGGCTTCTCGGGTGGCCAGATCGCGATGCTCGGTGCGCTGCTCGAGCAGGCGATCGAGAACCTCGAGGCGGAGGCGGCGAAGCGCGAGTGATCGCGAACGAGCGAGTGAATTCGATCGTCGAGACACTTCGGCGGTTGGTCGGAGTTAGACGCTCGCGTCGGCATCACGGCGACGACGAATGCGCTGTCCGCACTCAGTGCGCGCCGCCGCGCAGGTCGAGGGACTGGTCCGTGAAGATATCGGAGACGTGGAGCGGCAACCGCAGGGCGTCTTTGATTTCGCCGATATCGCAGGGCGCATGCGGCGAAGGTCTGCGGCGTAACTTCGGCGTCGGCTCGACGATCTACGCGGCGACGCGACATCGGCGATTTCGAACATCTGCCTCGGCGATCCACGGCCCTCCGATCAAACAAAACGAAATTTTGATCTTCGTGGGAGCGCCGGCGCGTGGGTACGCGCGGTCACATTGTGGACGGACGCAGCTAAACGGTTCGCGTCGGTCTCGCCACGACGACGAACGCGGCCGTCCACACTGTGAGCGCGCCGCCGCGTGTTCTGCGGAGCGTCGCTCGACGCCTGGCTCGTGGAAACATCGGCGACTTGGAGTGGCGACCGAAGTCCGGCTTTGATTTCGCCGATATCGCACGGCGCATGCGTGCGAGCTCGCCGATGTGCGAGCCGTGGCGAGCGCGACCTCCGCTCCTACAAAATGAATTTTTGATCTTCGTGGAGCGCCGGCGCGTGGGTACGCGCGGTGACGGACGCAGCAATCGGTTCACGTCGGCATCACCTCAACGACGAGCGCGGCCGTCCACACTGTGAGCGCGCCGCCGCGTGTTCTGCGGAGCGTTGCTCGACGCCTGGCTCGTGGAAACATCGGCGACTTGGAGTGGCGACCAAGTCCGGCTTTGATTTCGCCGATATCGCACGGCGCATGCGTGCGAGCTCGCCGATGTGCGAGCCGTGGCGAGCGCGACCCTCCGCTCCTACAAAATGAAGTTTCGATCTTCGTGGAGCGCCGGCGCGTGGGTACGCGCGGTCACATTGTGATGGACGCAGCTAAACGGTTCGCTTCGGCATCGCCACGACCACGAACGCGGCCGTCCACACTGTGAGCGCGCCGCCGCGTGTTCTGCGGAGCGTGCGAGCCGTGGCGAGCGCGACCTCCGCTCCTACAAAATGAAATTTTGATCTTCGTGGAGCTCCGGCGCGTGGGTACGCGCGGTCACATTGTGGACGGACGCAGCAATCGGTTCACGTCGGCGTCATCGCGGCGACGAACGCGGCCGTCCACACTGTGAGCGCGCCGCCGCGTGTTCTGCGGAGCGTTGCTCGACGCCTGGCTCGTGGGAACATCGGCGACTTGGAGTGGCGACTCCAGTGCGTCTTTGATTTCGCCGATATCGCACGGCGCCTGCGTGCGAGCTCGCCGATGTGCAAGCTGTGGCGCGCGCGACCCTCCGCTCCTACAAAATGAATTTTTGATCTTCGTGGAGCGCCGGCGCGTGGGTACGCGCGGTCACATTGTGGACGGACGCAGCTAAACGGTTCACGTCGGCATCACCGCAACGACGAGCGCGGACGTCCACACTGTGAGCGCGCCGCCGCGCATTCTGCGGAGCGTCGCTCGACGGAGTGAGTCGCGGCGTATCGGCGATTTCAAACAGAGACAGACGAGGTGGCTGTTGTCGTCTACCAACGTTGATATTTGATTTCGCCGATATTTTGTGATTCCGTTGCTCTTTGGACAGCAACTGCGCTACTGTTCAGCGATGAGCAGGCAGACCGCGCTCGATCTTCACCGCGACAAGAACGGCCAACGCCGTGGCGGCGTGCGCAAAGGCGCCGGGCGTCCCTGCTCGCACGATCGGCCGAGCGAGCCACACAAGAGGCGCCGAGCGTTCTCCGCGGCGCATCCGATTCACGTCGTCACGCGCGTGCTGCCGCGTGTCGGCAGCCTACGCCGGCGCGATCTGTACCTCGCGATTCGCGACGCGACGATCACGCTCGCGAAGCACGAAGATGCGCGCATCGTCCATCTCAGCATCCAGCGCACACACCTGCACTTGATCGTCGAGGCGAAGGGCAAGACCGCGCTCGCAAAGGGCATGCAGAGCTTCTTGATCTCCGCCGCGCGGATGATCAATCGCGGCGTCGGTGGTCGCGGTGCCGTGTTTCGCGATCGCTATCACACGACGGTGCTCCAGACGCCGCGTCAGGTGCGAGCGTGTGTCGCCTACGTCCTCAACAATTGGCGGCGTCACCGCGAGGATCGCGCGCGGACCTGGAGACTCGATCCGTTCTCGAGCGGCGTGCTATTCGGCGGCTGGAAGGAGCTCGACGGCAGCGTGTTCGGGTTTCGTCCGCCGCCCAGCTATTCGCCGCTGATCGTGTGGTTTCCCAAGACGTGGTTGCTGTCGACCGGCTGGCGACGCCACGGGCTCGTCGGCGC
>DASXEF010000441.1:0-10481 GCA_036490255.1 Kofleriaceae bacterium | reverse complement strand
CACCGCTGATCCGGCGCCGACGCTCGAATCGGTCGGCGAAGATTGGGTCGAGCTCGCGCGCAGCAATCGGCTCGCGGCCGTGGTCGGCACCGATCCGACGTTCGACACGATCGCGACGTCGCTGCACGCGAAGCAGCTGCCGAGCCTGTTGATCGTCGGCCCGCGCGGCGCCGGCAAGACCACGCTCGTGCGCCGGATCGCGCGCGCGTTGCTCGAGCAAAGCCGCGGCAAAGACGCGGTTCGCAAGCGGCTGTGGGCGACGAGCGCCGATCGCATCGTCGCCGGCATGATCTATCTCGGCCAGTGGCAAGACCGCTGCCTGCGCCTGATCAAGGAGCTCGCCGGCGGCAGCGACACGCTCTATCTCGATCGCTTCGCCGACGCGGTCGCACCGATGTCCGACGGCGCGTCGATCATGGATCTGCTCGGCCCGTCGGTGATCGCGAAAGAGGTCGCGCTGATCGCCGAATGCGACGAGCTCGAGCTGGTGCGCGCACGCCAGGCCGCGCCGGCGCTCGTCGAGGCGATGCGCGTGATCCGCGTCCCCGAAGCCTCGCCCGCGCAGGTGATCGCGCTGCTCGAGCCGTACGGCGCACGCATGGATCCGCCGGTCGCGATCGAGATCACCGCCGCGCGCCGGCTCGTCGAGCTGCTGGCCGCGTTTCGCCGCGACACCGCGTTTCCCGGCAAGGCGCTCGCGTTCGTCGACTACTGCGCGCGTGCGCGCAAGACACAGCTGTCGACCGGCGAGCTCGTCGCTGCGTTCGGCACGTGGTCGGGCTTACCCGTCGAGCTGTTGTCGCCCGAGCGCGCGCTCGACACGACGGCGGTCGCAGCGCAACTCGCGAAGGGCGTGATCGGTCAGGACCGCGCGTGTCGCGTCGCCGGCCGCGTGATCGCGCGGCTCAAAGCCGGGCTCGACGATCCGCAGCGGCCGGTCGGCGCGCTGTTGTTCGCGGGGCCGACCGGCGTCGGCAAGACCGAGCTCGCCAAACAGCTCGCGCGCTACTTGTTCGGCGACGCCGATCGGCTCGTCCGCATCGACATGAGCGAGATCACCGGGCCCGCGGCGATCGCGCGGATGATCACGCCGTCGCCGGCGGGCACGAGCCTCGCCGATCGGATTCGCCGCCAGCCGCTGTCGGTCGTGCTGTTCGACGAGATCGAAAAGGCCGCCGACGCCGCGTTCGATCTGCTGCTCGGCGTGATCGGCGAAGGCCGGCTCACCGACGCGTTCGGTCGGCTCGTCGATTTTCGAATGGCGCTGATCGTGATGACGACGAACCTCGGCGCCGCCGATCCGCGTCCCGCCGGGTTCTCGAGCGATCCGGACGCGCCGCCGGATCCGGGCAACGCGATCAAAGGCTTCTTCCGGCCCGAGCTGATCGGCCGGCTCGATGCCGTCGTGCCGTTCCGGCCGCTCGATCCGAGCTCGCTCGAAGCGATCGTCGAGCTCGAGATCGGCAAGCTGCGCGAACGCCCCGGCGTGATCGCGCGCGGGTTGAGCATCGAGCTGTCACTGCTCGCGCGGCGAAGGCTCGCGACGCTCGGCCATGATCCGAAGCTGGGCGCGCGGCCGCTTCGCCGCACGATCGAAGACCTGATCGTCGCGCCGATCGCCGAGCGCATCTCGCGCGAGCCGAGCTTTCGCAACGCGACGATTCGCGTCGTCGTGGCCGGTGAGGCCGGTGACATCGTGATTTGAGCCGTAGGGCAGATCTCATGTTTCCGCTGCAACTACCTGAAATCACAGCTACTAGCTTTTCGTAAGCGGCGCATCAACTCGCATCGGATCCGGGGGCCTTGCTACAATTGGCCCGTGACCGACCCGAAGCGTGTGCTCTGGTATCTGCGCAAGGTCCCGCTGCTCGCCGACCTCGGTCCGGACGCCGTCGCGCGCATGGCCGAGCGCGTCGAGCTTCGCGAAGCGCGCCGGCGCGACGTGATCTACCTGCCGGGCGATCCGGGCAAGTCGCTGTTCTTCGTCCACGGCGGACGCATCAAGGTCAGCAAGGTCACCCGCGACGGCAAGTCGCTCACGCTCGCGTATCACGGCCCCGCGGATCTGTTCGGCGATAGCTGCTTGCTCGACGGCGGCCCGCGCACCGAGATGGCCGAAGCCGTCGAGAACGCGCTGCTGTCGGAGATCGATCGCATCCACTTCGAAGAGCTGATGCACTCGCACCCGTCGCTCGGTCTCGCGATGACGCGCTTGATGATCGTGCGCCGCCGCGAGCTCGAGAACAAAGTCGAAGCGCTCGTGTTCCGCGACGTCTCGAGCAAGCTCGCCGAGTTGCTCGTCAAGCTCGCCGGCGAATACGGCGTCGACGATGCGCGCGGCACGCTCGTCGCGCTCAAGATCACGCACCAAGAGCTCGCGAACCTGATCGGCTCGACGCGCGAGACCGTGTCCCTCACGCTGTCGAACTTCAAGCGCAAGCGGATGATCGCGACCGAGGGCCGCAAGGTCATCATCAGCGACAGCGAAGCGCTGCGCGCTCTCTACTAGTTCGCGACGGTGATCTTGCCGTCGGCGAGCTTCACGCTCGGGCTCGTCGACATCACGCCGTCGCCCGAGCCGCCGTAGCGCGCCTGCAGGATCGCGTGCAGGTGCTTCGTGATCTCCGGCGTCGCGGCCCACACGAGATTTTCGACGACGTACTGATCGACGTTCGAGCCCGCGGTCGCCGTCATCGTCACGTCGACCGGCATCGCGCTCCACTCGTCACGCGCGAACACGATCGTCGCGTGCTGCGCGTCGTCATCGCGAACTTCGTCGCGATGGCCTTTGAAGTCGTGAACGACGTCGGCGAGCGGCCGGCCGAGCACGTCGACGTGATCGATCGCGCCCGGCGTGTTGCCGCCGATGATCTTTTCGAGCGGCGTGTAGTGCACGAACGCGATCGCGAACGAATCCGAGCCGGCCGCGGACACGTCGGCGCGCATGCCCTTCGCGCGATCCCAGTAATGGTGTTTGCCGTCGGAGTCGACCTCGCCGACGCCTTGCCACGCGCGATACAGCTCCTCGACCGAGCGTTTCTCGACCGCGATGTCGAGCTCGTCGACGCGTTTGTCCGTGAGCTTGACGGTGTACGCGACCCCGGCCTGATGATCGGTGACGACGCTGCCGCTGCCGCCGACGACGCCCGCGGGCAACGCGATCTTGACCTGATCGAAGCTCGCGCCCGGCGCGACGCCTTTGAGCGCGCCGAACGGCGTCGCCGGCGCCATCGAGAGCCCGACTTCGGTGTGCGGCACTTCTTGTTTGCACGCGATCAAGCACGCGATCGCGACGAGCTGGATTCTCACGGCGCGCTACGCTAGCACGCCGCGGCGACCGATCATCGCGAACGCGAGCGCGAGCGCGGCCTGCATCGACGTCGCGCGCGCGACGCCTTTGCCGGCGATGTCGTACGCCGTGCCGTGATCCGGCGACGTCCGCACGATCGGCAAGCCGAGCGTGACGTTCACCGACTCGTCGAAGTCGATCAGCTTGACCGGGATCAAGCCTTGGTCGTGATACATCGCGACGAGCGCGTCGTAACGGCCGTGCAGGTGATCGCGAAACGCGGCGTCGGGCACGAGCGGACCGAATAGCGCGGCGGGCTCGCACGCCGGCTCGAGCGCGGGCGCGATGATCTCGGCGTCTTCGTCGCCGAGCAAGCCGTCCTCGCCGGCATGCGGGTTGAGCCCGACCACGCCGACGCGCGGCTGCGCGATCGCGAAGTCGCGCACGAGTGACTCGACCACGAGCTCGACGACGCGGCGGATCCGTTCGGTCGACAGCTCGAGCACGACCTCGACGAGCGGGCGATGCACCGTCGCCAGCGCGATCTTGAGCTTGGGCCCAACGAAGAACATCGCGACGTCGCGCGCGTCGAGCCGCTCGGCGAGCATTTCGGTGTGGCCGAGGTACTGAAAGCCACCGCGGCGCGCCCAGGTCTTCGAGATCGGCGCCGTGACAATGGCCGCGAGCTCGCCCGCACGTGCCGCCGCGACGGCTGCTTCGAGGTAGCCGACCTGCGCCGCGCCGGCGCGCTCGTCGGGACGGCCGGGTTCGGCGGCATCGCCGAGCCCGTCGCCACGCACGTCGACGTTGGGGGGCAAGCTGACTCCGAGGAGCTTCGCGGCGCGCTCGAGCGGGGCGCGATCGCCGAACACGATGCACCGCGCGCGTTGCTCGGGGGTTGCCTGCGCGAGCGTCGCTGCCACGATTTCCGGCCCGATGCCGGTCGGGTCGCCGAGCGTGATGCCGAGCGAGCTCATGAACCGACGCTAGCACTTGCCCGCGATTTTTGTTCCGCCATCCTAGACCTGTGGACCGCGCGATCATCGTTGTGGCACTTGCGCTCGCAGGCTGTGCGGGCGCGAGCGCGGCCACGCAACCTGCCGGACCTGCGGCGACGCCGGTCGCGGCGACGCCGGTCGGCTCGAACGAGCCGGTCGAGCTCGGGCTCGTTCCCGGCGAGACGATGGCGTTCGACGTCCACCTCGGCGGCGTGCTCGCCGGCGCGGCGCAGCTCGCGGTCGGCCAGATCGGCGAGGTCGGCGCTCACCGCGCGATCGTCGTCAAATCGCACGGCGAGACCGCCGGCGCGGTCGCGCTGATCAAGCAGATCAGCGACGACACGACCACGGTGATCGACGCCGATAGCGGTCGTCCGCTGACGCTCGATTCGACCGCGACCTCGGGCGATACGACGACGACCGCGCACGCCGACTTCACGGCGAACGCCGCCGTCGTCAAGTTCGCGAAGTCCGACGAGCCGAGGCCGCACGTGTACCGCGTCAACTTCCTCGGCCAGCCCGCGTACGACGCGCACGCCGCGATGGCGCAGCTCCGCGGCTGGCACGGCGCGCCCGGCGCGAAGCGATCGATCTACGTCGTCGGTGGCAAGCGGCTGTGGCGCGTCGATGTGTCGGTCGTCGGTGTCGAATCGATCGGCTCGGCGATGGGCAATCGCCGCGCGATGCACCTCGAAGGCGCCGCGTTTCGCGCGCGGCCGAACCTGACGCTCGAGTCGAACACCGCATCGCGCACGTTTTCGCTCTGGCTCACCGACGATGCCGATCGCGTGCCGCTCAAGCTCGTCGCGAAGACCGAGCTCGGCGACGTCGCGATGGATCTGACCGAGTACAACCGGCCGTAGCGTCAGCTGGACCGCTTCGGAGTCTCGATCGTGCCCGCGACGTGCTTCGTCTCGTTCGCCGTGATCGGCCGATTGCCGTAGCTGACGACGATCTCCGGCGACGAATCGGACTCCGTCATCGGCGCGTCGACCTCGATCTCGACCAGCCGCTCGATCGAGATTTCCGGCTCGTCGTCGTCGATACGCACGGTCGGCCGCGTGTGCCGCGTCGACGGCCGTGGCGCATACGTCGGCATCGGCGGCGGGTCGGCTTCGATCGTGATCTCGGCGCCGATCTCGTCGTCGGCCGCGGCGGCTTCGACCTCCGGCGCGATGCGCGGCTTCGACGAGCGCGGCTTGTCGTCGGTGAGATCGGCGAACACTTCGTCGATCTGCGCATCGGCCTCGGCGCGCGCCGCCTTCGGCACGATCAGATCGGCGGGCATCGGTGAACGCGCGCGCTCGGGCATCGGCGGGCCGGGCGGCCGCTGCAACGCCGGGCGTTTTTCCGTCGACGTGCGCGGGATCATCGGCTCTGGAATCGCGACGTGCGGATCCGTCGGCCCGCGCGCGAGGTCGTTGTCGACCTTGCTCGCGGCAGCTCGCATCGCGAAGCCGAGCGGCGGCGTCGGCGCCCTCTCGATCGTACTGCGCACCACCTCCGGCGGTGCTGCGCGCCCGGCGTGCGCCGGGCTTGCGATCGTATTCTTCGCGACGTTCGCGCGGCCGTCGGGCAACGTCGGGCCGCTCTCCGAAACCTGCTTGCGGGCGTCGGGCAGCGTCGGGCCGCTCTCCGAAACCTGCTTGCGGGGCGGCGAGACCGTGCGCGGCAAGCTCGGCGCCGGCGTGTGCGGCAGCGGCGGCAGCGTCGCCGCCATTCCCGGATCGCTCGCATTGTGGCGCGTACGCGGCGCCGAGACTTCGGGTTTGTCGGTGACGACCGTCGGCACCGCCTGCGTTTGCGCGGCGACGGCCATGCCGAGCTCGGTGTTGCGAATCTGACCTTCGTCGGCGACGACGCCGCCGCCGACCGTCTCGGCGCGTGTCGAGTCCGACTCGGTCTTCGAGCGATCGCCCAAGATCACCGCGAGCGATTCGGCGAGTTGCTCGCCGAGCTCGGTATCGTCGGCGCACAGCTCGCGAAAATCATCGGCGCGCAGCGCGAGCGCGCGCACGTCTTGGAGCACGACGCCGAGGCCGTGCTTGTCGGGCAACGGCTTCGTCGGCGCGAGCGCTTCCGGATACAGCAAGCCACCCGGCCCCATCACGTGGCCGTGCTCGAGCTCGACCTCGCCTTCGACGATGATCCACGCGACGCGATCGCCGAGCGTCTGCGCTGGAATGCGATCCTCGACGGCGAACTCGCGCGGCAACGCGATACGTAGCGCGCGCAACCGGCCCTGCGGCGAGCTCTTCGCCCACAACGGGCACGACGCGATCACTTTGTCGTCGGCCTGCAGCTGCGCGAGCGGCCGCGCGGTCTCGCCCGCTTCGACGACCTTGACGACGAGCGCCGTCGCGTTGTCGGCGCCGCCGCGTGCGAGCGAGAGCTCGACGAGCTTTTGCGCGGCGCGTGCCGGGCTCGGCTGTTGCGAGAGCACCTCGCCGATCTCGACTTCGGGCACGTACTCGGTGACGCCGTCGCTGCACAGCAAGAATCGATCGCCGGTCGCGACCGGCACGATGAACGTCGCGACCTTGCACTCGTGACCGATGCCGAGCGCGTTGGTCAGCATGCTCTTGAACCGCGCGCCTTCGGCCGACGTGTCGACGTCGACGCCGGCCGCGAGCAGTCGGGCGAGCAGCGTGTGATCTTCGGTCAGCTGCATCGCGATGTTGTCGCGCACGAGGTACGCGCGCGAATCGCCGCATTGCGCGAACACGATGTCGCCGCCGACGACGAGCGCGCCGACGATCGTCGTGCCCATGCCGTGCTTGCTCTTGTCGCGCTGCGCTTCGCCGATGATCGCGTCGTGCGCGGCGACCACGCCTTCTTGCACCGCCGCGAGCAGTCGCTTGCGCGCTTCGGCGGTGCCGAGATCGAGCCAGCTGTCGCTGACCTGCTCGACGTTCTCGCTCGACCAGTGCTCGCGCACCGTGCGCACCGCGAGCGCGCTCGCGACCTCGCCCGCTGCATGACCGCCCATCCCGTCGCAGACGGCGAAGATGCCGCGCGAGACGTCGATGAAGTACGAGTCCTCGTTGTGCTCGCGGACCTTTCCGACGCTGGTCTCGCAAGCACCGACGATCGAGGCGCGTGCTGCCACGAGATCAAGAATACACACCTCGCGACGCAAATAGGTCGCTAGCCGCGAATCTTGTAACCGACGTTGCGCACTGTTTCGATAAGCTCGCCCGCGCCGCCGAGCTTGCTGCGCAACCGACGTACGTGAATGTCGACGGTGCGCGTGCCACCGGCATACTGGTAACCCCACGCGCGTTCGAGCAGCGCTTGGCGCGTGAACACGCGGCCGCGATGCTGCGCGAGATAACGCAGCAGCTCGAACTCCTGATGCGTGAGCTCGATGCGGCGGCCGCCGATCTTGGTTTCGTAGCCCGCGAGGTCGATCACGAGATCGCCGATCTTGATCACCTCATCGGATCCGAACGTCGCCGATTTCCAATCGAGCTGGCGCACGCGCGCCAACAGCTCCGCGGGAATCAGCGGCATCAGCACGAAGTCGTCGAAGCCGATCGAAAAATCTAGCGCGGCCAGCCGCGCGACCGTCACCGCGACGAGGATCGGCACCTCGACGAGTGGGCCGGTATCGCGCATTTTCTGGATCGACTTCTGCGCGCGTGGCAGATCGTCGCCGGCCTCGACGATCGCGCACGCGGGTGGGTACTGCGTGAGCTCGTCCTCGTCGAGGCCGCCCAAGTCGAAGCGCCCCAGCGAGATCCGACCGCCGAGCTCGACGAGAAGTGTCGCGACGGAGCCGGGTTCACGAACCGCCCGCTCCGGATCCGCACAGATCACTACCGCGCGCACATCGGCAGTGATCTCCGCGTTCGTAACAGCGCGTCAAGCCCTACGTGAACGTTGGTGGATTCCGACTATTGCCCCGGGCGGGGAACATGTAAGAATTGAACCCGGATGGAAGAGTTCCACTGCTCGTTTTGTGGAAAGCAGCGGCGAGAGGTTCGCAAGCTCATCTCGGGTCCGCGCGTCTTCATCTGCGATCAGTGCGTCACGCTGTGCAACGACATCCTGGCCAAGGAAGAGGCTTCCGAACGGCCGAAGTACCCGCCACCGCGGGCGATCGTCGAAGAGCTCGATCGCTACGTCGTCGGTCAAAAAGACGCGAAACGCGCGCTCTCGGTCGCGGTCTACAACCACTACAAGCGCATCGGCCTGCGCGGCAAGCAGACCGACGTCGAGCTGCAAAAGGGCAATATCTTGCTGATCGGGCCGACCGGCTCGGGCAAGACGCTGCTCGCCCAGACACTCGCCAAGAAGCTCGATGTCCCGTTCGCGATCGCGGACGCGACCACGCTCACCGAGGCCGGCTACGTCGGCGAAGACGTCGAGAGCGTCGTCAAGGCGCTGTTCCGCGCGGCCGGCGGCGACGTCGAGAAGACCGCGCGCGGCATCATCTGCATCGACGAGATCGACAAGATCGCGCGCAAAGGCGGCACGCCGTCGCCGACGCGCGACGTCTCCGGTGAAGGCGTGCAGCAGGCGCTGCTCAAGATCCTCGAGGGCAAGACCGCGACGATCACGCCCGACGGCGCGCGCAATCGCCCGCAGCAAGAGCTGATTCAGATCGACACGACCGACATCTTGTTCATCTGCTGCGGCGCCTTCAACGGGCTCGAAGACATCGTGCGTCGCAGGACCGGCCAGCGCGGCCTCGGGTTCGGCGCGCAGGTCTCGACCGCCGAAGACGACAAAGACATGCTGCGCCGTCAGGCGCGCACCGAGGATCTGATCAAGTTCGGCATGATCCCCGAGTTCATGGGCCGCTTGCCCGTGATCGTCTCGTGCGATGCGCTCGACGTCGACGCGCTCACCGAGGTGCTGTGGAAGCCGAAGAACGCGCTCGCGAAGCAGTATCACCGCCTGTTCGAGCTCGAAGGCGTGAAGCTGAACTTCCGGCCGGACGCGCTGCGCGCGATCGCCGAAGAAGCATCGCGCCGTAACTCGGGTGCACGTGGCCTGCGCGCGATCCTCGAGGAAGTGATGCTCGACGTGATGTACGAGATTCCCTCGCTGACCGGCGTCAAAGAGTGCGTCGTGACGCGCGATGTCGTCCAGAGCCGGGCGCGTCCCGAGCTCGTGCTCGAGTCCAAAGCCGCCAGCTAGCGGCTTAGTGGTGGAACTGTTCCGGGCCGTAGGTGACGCACTCTTCGGGCCCGTAGTTGAACGCCACGGGATCAGAACCGGTCGGCCACTTGTAGATGCCGGTCCAGCACAGCGTTCCGCCGGCGGACTCGGGTTTGAGCTCGTTGTACGTCAGCGTCGCAGAGCTCTGCAGCGTGCACGTCACCGAGAGGTTCTGCTGCGACGTGATGGTGGCCGACTGCATGTACGTCTGCTCGTTCGCGTACGTGTAATCGGTGTCGAGGATGTTCGTACCGGCGACCGACACCGTCACGTGTTGACCGGACTCGTGCATGTGCGGCCACAGGCCGACGACATTGACGGTGTAGCTACTGGCAGCGGCGGGAATGCAGGTGCTCGAGGCAGGCTCCGTCGGCATGTTGATCGTGCCCTGCCCGGCGAGCATCAGATCGACATCGTGCTGGACGCTGGCTTGCTCGACGGTGTGGACCTCGATGCTGCTCGCGCCGCTCGCCGTGCCGGCATCGAGGTGGTCGTACAACATCAAGAACGCGGTCTGCGGCGTGCCGTTGACCATGATCGTCGGCGTCACGTGCGCCGCAGTGCCAGCCGGCAGATCGACTTCGTTCGCGCCGAGCCCCGCGCCGTAGAGCAGCTCGTCGTTCTCGCCGAAGAGGTAATTGTTTCCCGGGCACGTGCTGTTCGGCGTCAGGATCAAGAACTGGTGATCGTTCTCCTCGGTCATCGCCGAGGATCGAAACCCGTCGATCCACATGTCCTGCTGGACGAGCATCGTCTTGCACGAGATCGTCGGAGCGTTCGACGCTTGCGACCAATCGTTCGTGATCAGCGTCGACCACTGCCACGCATCGGCGGTCGTATTCGAATCGATCGAATTGCTCGGCGCATCGATCGCGTGCTGCGGACCATCGCCGGTCGGCGGCGCTTCACCCGAATGCGCACCGCAAGCCCCGAGCACGACTACGCCAAGCCCTACGCCGAGTAGTCGCATCGCGAGACCCAGTATAACCATTGAAGCCGGGTTGGAAGGACTTTCTGCAGCTATGCTC
>DASXEF010000220.1:0-10568 GCA_036490255.1 Kofleriaceae bacterium | reverse complement strand
AACTTCGCCGCACTCGCCGCGCTCGGTCGCTTGCACGCGGCGCGCGCGAGCTGGTCGGCGGCGGTCGAGATGATGCTGCGCGCCGAAGCCGTGTCGGGCACGTCGCGCGGCGAGCGGATCGGCCTGTTGTGGGAAGCCGGCCAGCTGGCCGACACCAAGCTCGAAGATCCGAGCAAGGCGCTCGAGCTGTACGAGCGCGTGCTCAAGCTCGATCCCGATCACGTGCAAGCCGGCTCGATCGTCGGCGAGCGGCTCGTCGCGGCGAAGCGCTGGGACGACGCGTTGCCCGTGCTCGAGATGCTCGCCCGTCACGCCGAGACCGCCGGTCTCGATCGACGCGTCACGAGCCGCCGCCAGGCGATGCTCGGCCGCGCATACGAAGAGCTGCACCGCACCGAAAAAGCGGCGCGGCACTACCGGCTCGCCGTCGAGGCCGAGCCGGAGAGCCTGGAGGCCGCGATCGGCCTGGCCTACGTGCTGATGGCCGAGGCCAAGGCGAACGAAGGCACCGACAAAGCAACCGAGCAGTGGAAAGAAGTCGATCGGCGCTATCGCGAGATCCTCGCGCGGCACCGCACGACGATCGCCGACGGCCAGGTCGCCGAGATCTGGTACCGGCTCGGCATCGCGTCGCGCGCGCTCGGCGAGCAACCGAAAGCCGACGGCGCGTTCCGCCGCGCGCTCGAAAAAGATCCGCTGCACGAGCCGACGCTCGAGGCGATGGTCGAGCTCGCCGGTCAGCGCGGCGAGTGGAAAGCCGTCGCCGACGCGAAGCGCGCGCAAGTCGACGCGCTCGCTTCGCGCGAAGGCACCGAGTTCCGTCGCGCGAAGCTGTTCGAAGAGATCGGCGACCTCTGGCACGACCGGCTCAAGGACGGCATGTCCGCCGCGAACGCGTATCAAGAGGGCCTCAAGCTGCAACCAGGCTCGCGCATGCTGCTGCACAAGCTGCTCGAAGCTCGCACCGAGCTGCGGATGTGGCGGCCGGCAGTCGAGACGCTCGACGCGCTCGCCGGGCTCGAGACGTCGCAAGAGCACCGCGCGCGCTTCCATTACACCGCCGCAGTGATCGCGCGTGACGAGCTGCGTGACACCGAGCTCGCCGCCGCGAAGTTCAACGCGGCGCTCGACGACGCGCCGAACACGCCGAAGGCGTTCGACGGCATCGATCATCTGCTGACCGAGCGCAAGGACTGGAAGAACCTGGTCCGCGCGTATCGCCGCCAGCTCAAGCGCATCGGTAGCGACGCGCCGACCGAGCAGCTGCTCGAGCTGTGGACGCGGCTCGGCGACATCTGCGCGAACGAGATGGGCGACACCGAAGCGGCGACCGAGGCGTATCAGGTCGCGTGTCAGCTCGCGCCCGACGACGTCCGTCGCCACGAGCAGCTCGCGGATCTCTACCTCGAAGCCGGCGATGGCCGTCGCCACGAGGCGATCAACGAGCTGCAGTACTTGCTCGAGCACACGCCGGATCGCGTCGAGCTCTACAAGGCGCTCGCGAACCTGTATCGCGCCGAGCACGAGCTCGACAAGGCGTGGTGCGTGTCGCAGGCACTCGTGTTCCTCGGCGCGGCATCGGCCGAAGAGCGCATGCTCTACGACAAGCTCAAGCCCGCCGAGTTCACGCCCGCGCCGCGCCGCCTCACCGAGGAGCTGTGGCAGAAGAACGTGATCCATCCGCGCGAGGACAGGCTCGTCGGCGCGATCTTCAGCTCGACGCTCGGCGCGCTCGCTGGCAGCAGTGCACAGCCGGTCACGGCATACGGCCTGACGCCCGAGACGCGCACCGATCTCGATCGCGATCCGCGGCCGATCAGCCGCATCGTCAAGTACGTCACCGGCGTGCTCGCGATCGAGCCGACCCCGATGGTGTGGCTGCAAGAAGGCGGCGACGGCCTGCGCGTCGCCAACACCGTCGGCCTCGGCGGCGAGCGCCAGCGCCTGGTGCCGACGTTGCTCGTCGGCGCTCCGTTGATCGCCAAGACCGACGAAGCCGAGCTCGCGTTCGAGGTCGGCAAGCGGATGGCGTATCTGCGGCCGGAGCGGTTCGTCACGCTCGCGGTCGGCACGCTGCCGAAGCTCGAGGCGGCGTTCGCGGCTGCGGTGCTCGCCGGTGGCGCGCACGTGACCTCGCACGACGGCACGACGTGGAACCCCGACAACGACGACGCGAAGAAGCTGGCGCAATCGCTCAAGCGCCAGGTGCCCGAGCAGTTGCTCGAGCAGGTCAACACGCTGTCGAAGTCGCTGACCGGGCGCGTGGGCAACGGCCTGATCTCGACGTGGCGCGCGGCGACGGACCTGACGGCGAATCGCGTCGGGCTCATCGTCTCGAATAGCCTCGAGGTCGCGGCCAAGTCGATCGCGACCGAAGGCGCGACGCTGTCGAGCATGTCGGTCAAGGAGCGGTTGCGCGACTTGCTCGCGTACTCGGTGAGCGAGCCGTACTTCGCCGTGCGCCGCCACCTCGGGTTGCACGTCCGCGCTGAAGGCACGGCGTAGATCGAGCCCGAGACGAAGGGCGTCGCCGAGCGATCGACGTCGCCGGAGGGCGCAAGCCGCGTAGATCGAGCCCGAGCCCAAGCCGAAGGCTGCCGAGGCTGGAGCCCGATCTTCGGATTCGAGCGGACTCGGGACGTGATCCCATCGATCGCGAACGATCGACGACGCCGGCCGCTTCCGGATCGCGATCCGAATGGCGCGACGGCTGTTTCGGGCTCGGGCTCGGATCTAGAACTGAAACGTCGGCATCGTGTCGATCGCGATGCCGAAGTGCTCGATCAAGATCTCGCGCAGCTGATCGGCCGATTCGATCCGCGTCTTGACGGTGTCGCGCTCGCGGATCGTCAGCTCGTCGTTGAGGATCGCGATGCGACCGGTGCGCGTCGCGCGCGCGACCGTGAGGCGCTGCTTGAAGTGCGACTGCGGATGCGAGCTCGTGTACCAGTTCGCGACGATGCGATCGATCACCGGCATCTCCTCGAGCGTGAGCTCGGCGACGTCGTGCCAGTCGCCGCCGAGCTTGACCTGGTGATAGACGAGGCCGGTTTCGCGCAGCAGCCGGCGCGGCTCGTGCGGCGTCGCTTGCTCGCCGTGGTCGGCGAGGCGCAATGCGCCGGTCAGCGACATCGAGCCGACCCCGACGTCGGCGAGCCAGGATTGGTCGAGCTCGACGCGCACGAGCAAGTGCGTGCGCGCCGGCGTGTAGTCGCGCGGGCGTTGATAGCGAACGCGCGCCGAGAGTGGATGGGCGTCGAAGCCGAGCGCGAGCAGGACCTCGAGCAGCAACGTGTTTTGCTCGAAGCAGTAGCCGCCGCGGCGAGCGCCGACGAGCTTGGCGATGATCGCGCCCGGATCGAGATCGATCGGCCGGCCGAGCAAGACGTCGATGTTCTCGAACGGGATCGCTTGGACGTGCGCGTACGAGATCGCGTTCAGCGTCGCGAGCGTCGGCGTGCGCGGGCCGGCGTAGCCGATGCGCTCGAAGTAGGCGGCGAGCTGGGACGCACTCAGCATGTGCCGCGAGCATACCGCTTGCGATCCGCGCGATTGGCTGTGCTGCTCGCACTCGCCGGCGCTGTGCTGCTACGGTTTGCATCATGCGAGCTCTCGCCGCGCTGGTCGTGCTCGCCGCCGCGTGCGGCGCGGCCGGCTCTGGCCGGCGTGCGCCGAAGCTGGCATCGCCCGACGAGCTCGACCTGCGCGCGCCGGGCGCTGCGTATCTCGCGATCGTCGGCGGCCGGCTGCAGCCGGGGTGGAGCCAGTTCCTGGCCGATTGTCGCCAGCGGTTGCCGGCCGAGCATCCGCTCAACGCGATGACGCTCGCCGCGACCGCCGAGCTCGCGATCGATCCGGGTGGTCACCTGACGATCGCGACGATCGCGGCACCGTCGGGAAATTCCGACTTCGATCGTGCCGTGCGCGACGTGCTCGCCGACGCGCACGAGGTCGCCGCGCCGCCGCGCGACTTGCTCGCCGACGACGATCGCGTGCACGTGCGCTGGTTATTCGCGCGCGATCGCCGGCAAGCGGGCCCGGCGACCGCCGAGCTGATCAGCGTGCGCTTGCCGGTCGCGACCGTGGTGCCGCGCCTGATCGCGGCGGGCGAGCTCGGTCGTGCCGCGCATCGCATCGCGATCGCGCCGAGCGAGCAGGGCGCCGCGGCGGCAACGCGCGCGGTGATGGTCGCCGCGATCGCCGAAGCGCTCGCCGACACCGCCGACGAACGCGTCCGGATAAGCGCGCTCGATGCCGTGCAGCGCGGCAAGCTCGCCGAGCTCGCGCCGAACGTGCGCGCGATCATCGCGCCGACGACGGGCGCGGAGCTGCGCGCCGACGCGATCGTCACCGCCGGCGCGCTCGGCGACGAAGCCGCCGTGCCGCGCTTGCTCGATGCACTGCCGGGCGATCTCGGCGAGCAGCCGGCGGTCGCGGTTGCCGAGGCGCGGGCGCTCGTCGCGCTCGGCCGCGGCGGCGATGCGGCGCGGGTGATCGCGGCCGCGCTGCCGACCAGTGCCGCCGCGTTCGCGATCGCACCGACGCCGTCGCGCGTGCCCGCGCTCACCGCGAAGTTTGCTTCCTACGACGCGCCGACGCGGGCCGCGCTGTGCGGCGCGCTGCCGGTGCTCGCGGCTGGGCTGCGCGATGCCGACGCGACCGTGCGCGCGAGCTGCGCCGACGCCGCGGTCGCACACGCGAGCTCGGCGATCGTCGCGCGCTTGATCGAGCTCGCGCGCGATCGCGATCGCACCGTGCGCGCGCATGCGATCGCAGCGCTCGCGCAGCTCGCACCGCAGCGCTTGCCGATCGTCGACGACGAAGCGCCGAGCGTGCGCGCCGCGTACGCGCTCGCGCTCGCGAAGCTGCCGGCACGTGCACCCGCCCTTCACGCGCTCGCATCCGATCGCGATGCCGACGTCCGCGCCGCCGCCTGGCACGCGCTGGCCGTCGCGCACGCTGGAACGGGCGATGCCGATGCGGCAGCCGCAGACGTCTCGGCGGCGGTGCGCGCCGCGGTGGTCGCATCGCTCGGCGACGGTGCCGCGCTCGCGAAGCTCGTCGCCGACGATGCGCCCGACGTTCGCAGCGCTGCACTGATTCGCCTCGCGCAGCTGCGCGGCCGCGCGGCGACCGAGCCCGATTTGCTGGCGCGCCTGGCCGAGGCGCCGCCGGCGAGCGCCGAGCGCGTACGGATCGCGCTCGCGTGGTTGCTGGCGAGCTAGACGTGGGTCACGATCGCGGCATGCGTCGCCTTGCCCTCGTGCTCGCCATCGCGGCGAGTCCCGCGAGCGCCGGCCACGTCGTGCGCGTCGAAGCGCCGCCGCCCCGCGAGGTCGCCGTGCCGGCGGGCGAGTTCGTGATGGGGCTCGAAGAGAGCGACGTCGGCGATCTCGAGCAAGATTGCCGCACGGCGTTCGAGCAGCACCAGCCGACGCAGTTCGCGCTACCGAACGGCGCACCGACGACGTTCTGCGAGATGTACGCGCGCGAGCTCGAAGAAATGACCGACAAGGTCCAGCAGGGCGACGACCTCGTCGATCGCAAGGTCTATCTCAGCGCGTTCGCGATCGATCGCGACGAGGTGTCGGTCACCGACTATCGCGCGTGCGTCGCGACCGGCGCGTGCGAGCTCGATCCGCTGATCGCGGGAGACACGCGCTACGTCCGCGACGACTGGCCGCTCGTCAACGTGACGTGGCACGAGGCGCAGACGTACTGCCGATGGCGCGGCGGCCGGCTGCCGACCGAAGCCGAGTGGGAACGCGCCGCGCGTGGCGACGATCGCCGCACGTGGCCGTGGGGCGACGCCGATCGGCCCGATGACTTCAACCACGGCAACGCCGTGCTTCCGGCGATGCGCGAGCTCGATCGCTACACCGTCGGCGTGCCGATGCAGTTCATCGGCAACGCCGATCCGAGCGACGGCAACGCGCTGCTCGCGAAGCCCGGCAGCTACGCGTGGGGCGAGGGCCCGTACGGCACGCGCGATCAAGCGGGCAACGTCGCCGAGTGGACCGCCGATGCGCTCGGCCTCGGCGTCGGCGGCGGCGACCTCGGAGTCGGCTATCGCGGCTTGCCGTCGATCAACCCGCGCCGCGACGGTCGCGCCGACGATCCACGTGTCGTGCGCGGCGGCTCGTGGCGACAGCCGGCGTTCTTGTCGCGCGCCGACGTCCGCGATCCGTACAACGTGCTCTACGTCCCCGACGGACGGTTCACGCACATCGGCTTTCGCTGCGCGCGGAGCTTGTAGCTAGATACCAGAACCCGAGCCCGAGCCCGAACCCGAGCCCGAGCCGGAACCAGATCCCGATCCCGATCCCGATCCCTGCGCATCTACGCCCTGTGGCGCGTCGATCGCCGCGTCGATCACCGACGCATCCAAGCTGCCGCCGTTCTGGTCCTGGCAGGTGTCGGTCGCCTTGTTGCAGACGACGCCGTTGCCGTAGCCGTCGCAATCTTCGTCGACCTGGCAGCGATCACCGATGCCTTGACCGCACGCGAGATAGGTCATGCACACGAACAGCGCGCCTGCGATCGCGAAGCGCTTCACGACGCCTCCTCGAGAGGAGCGACTTCGAGCCAGACGACGTTGGTGACTTCGTATTCGCGTTTCTTGGGACCCTGCATGGTGAACGTGTCGCCTACTTCCTTGCCGATCATCGAGCGCGCGAGTGGCGCACCGATCGAGATGCGACCCTTCTTGATGTCGGCTTCGTGCTCGCCGACGATCGTCAGCGTCAGCTTCTCGCCTGATTCGGAGTCTTCGAGGGTCACGGTTGCCCCGAATTTGACCTTCGGACCCGACAATTTGGTTGGATCGATAACTTCGGCGAGGGCGATTTTTGCTTCGAGCTCGCGGATCTTTGCCTCGATGAGGCCCTGTTCCTCTTTCGCCGCGCTGTAGTCGGCGTTTTCGGACAGATCGCCGTGACCGCGCGCGACCTCGATCGCGCGACTGTTCGCGATGCGATCGTGGTTCTTCAGCCGATGCAGATGCGCTCGCATCGTCGCGTAACCCGCAGGGGTCATGGGGAATTTCTCGCTCATGGCCGAAGGGCCCATTCGTACCGCCAAGCGAGCCGGCTCGCAAGCTTGTTACGGCTCGAGCTCTTTGCGAATCGCCGGCGCATCGCTCGCGGTCGGCGCGAGCGCCAGATAGCGCGTGAACGCGGCACGTGCCTGCGTGTGGTCGCCGAGCTTCTTGTAGACCTGGCCGAGCAAGCGCCACGTCGGCGCGAAGCTCGGGTTGTTGGCCTTCGCCGTCTTCAGCGTCGCGAGCGCCTCGGCCGTATCGCCGTGGACGAATTCTTGGAACGCTTTCTGGAACAGCTCCTGACCGGTCGCGACGTGCACCACCGCGTGCGGCGGCTGCGGATGACGGATCGGCGCCGGTGGCGGCGGTGGCGTCGGCTCCGGGATCGCCGCCACGACCGCCGCGGCATCGGGTGCAGGCGCCGGCGCGGTCGCGATGACCGCGGCATCGGGCGCCGGCGCGATCGGCGCCACGGCGAGCGCGGCATCGGGCACGATCTGTGCGACGCGATGTTGCTCGTCGGGCGGCGAGCCGCCGAGCGCGACCGCGAGCACGATCAACGCGACCACGGCCACCGAGCCCGCGGCGATCGCGCGGCCCTTCGGCGTCGAGAGCGCGATGCGTAATCGCGCGATCGTCGACGGCGGCGCGGTGATCGTCAGATCGGCGTCGATGTCGTCGCGAACCTCGACGCTCGGCTCGGCGATCGCTGCGATCGGCGGTGGCGGTGGCGACGGCGTGACGTCGGGAAACGCGGGCGCCGAGATCTCGGTCGCCTTGTCGAGGTCGCTGTCGAACGCGGCGCGATCGATCTCCGGATCGGGCTCGGTGACGCGCGGCAGCGGCTTGAAGTCGGATTCCGATAGTCGCGCAGCCGGCACGTCGACCGCCGGCATCGCACCCGGCGTCGGCGTAAGCGGTGAGCCGCTCGCGAGCTGTGGCTCGTCGAACGCGGCATCGACGACCTCGGCGCTCGCCGAGCCCTTGCTCGCGACCTCGTGCACGAGCTTCTTGCGCGCATCGATGTGCGCCTTGAACGTCTCCTGCATGTACTTCGCGATGCGATCGTTCTTCGCGCCGTAGCCGTGCTTGCGCAGCAGCTCTTCGATGTCGACCGCGAGCTCCTTCGCGCTGACCTGGCGCTTGTGGGGATCGCGATCGAGCGCGCGCATCACGATCTCGTCGTACTCGACCGGCACGTCGCCGTTGATCGTCGACGGCGGCGCGATCGCGAGCTCGAGCACTTGCTTCATCGTCTCGGCGTCGTTGCCGCCGCGGAACAGCCGCTTGAGCGTGAGCGCCTCCCACATCACGCAGCCGAGCGAGAAGATGTCGCTCCTGCGATCGCCGGGCTCGCCTTGCAGCTTCTCGGGCGCCATGTAGCTGAACTTGCCCTGGACTTTCTTGCTCGTCGTCGGCGACGACTGCGCGGCCTTGGCGACGCCGAAATCGACGAGCTTCACCTGGCCCGTGTAGAGCACGACGATGTTGCCGAGCGAGATGTCGTGGTGCACGAGCTCGACCGCTTCGCCGGTCATGCTGCGCAGCTCGTGCGCGGCGTCGAGGCCTTCCGCGGTATCGGCGATCAGCCGGCCGGTCGACAGCGCATCGAGGCGATTGCCTTCGCGACCCGCGCGCAACACCGCGAGCAGCGGTTCGCCCTCGAGGTACTCCATCGCGATGAAGTAGCGGCCATCGGCCTGGCCGAGGTCGTAGATATCGACGACGTTCGGATGTTTCACCAGCGCTGCGAGTCGCGCCTCTTCCAGTAACATGTCGACGAACGTCTTTTGCGTCGCGAGGTTGTCGTGGACGAGCTTGACGACGACGAGCTTCTCGAACCCGGCAGGCCCGCGTTGCAACGCGAGCTGCACTTCGGCCATGCCGCCCTGACCGATGCGCGTGATCAGCTCGTAGCGTCCGAGCCGGCGCGCAGCCTCCCCCTGGGCAGACACAGCGACAATAGTATCCCAGCTGTTCGGGGTCGGCTCGGACGCCACGTACACTGTCAGAATGGGTTTGAGCGTTGTCATCGGCGCCCATCCGCTGCTCGACGCCGGCGCGTTCGTGATCCGGACCAGCGCGCCGCTCGTCGAGCTCGCGACGCCGCCCGCCGTTCTGGCAGCGCGCGAACCGCAAGCAAGCGCACCCTTTTGTAGCTCCGATACGATTCGAGCCGAGGTCCGCGCGCTGCTTCGCCATGGCGGGTTCAAGCCCGCCGGTCGCAGCAAACCCGCGTCGGAGTACCTGCTCGCCGCGCAGCGCGACAACGCGTTTCCGACGATCAACGCGCTCGTCGACGCGTGCAACGTCGTCTCGCTGCACAGCGGCTTGCCGATCAGCTTGGTCGATGTCGACAAGCTCGCCGGCGGCTTGGCGATCGACGTCGCGCCGCCCGGCACGACCTACGTGTTCAACCCGTCGGGCCAGGTGATCGACGCCGGCGGGTTGCTCTGCCTGCGCGACGAGCTCGGGCCCAGCGGCACGCCGGTGAAAGACGCGCAGCGCACGAAGACCCACGACGGCACGCGCGCGGCGCTCGCGATCATCTGGGGCACGAGCGCGCTCGCCGGCCTCGGCGCGAGCGCGACCGCGTGGTTTCGCGAGCTGGTCGCGCCGCTGGGATCGCTCGAAGACGTCGAGCTAGCGCCGGCGTAGTCGCGTTGCGGTCGCCGCGTCTGGCACGAAGAACACGAGTCGCACGCCGGCGCTGGTGAACGACTGCGTGTCGAACACGAGCTCGCCGTAGCGCGGATGGCGAAATCGCTTGTGCGCGGTGTGGCGGCGCGCGACGTCGTGGCGCGACCACAGCTTGCGAAACTCGGCGAGCGTGCGCAGCCGTTCGACCACGGCATCGAGCGCCGGATCGTCGGGCGATTCGTCGACGGCGATCCGTAAGCTCGCGACCAGGTGCGCGGCTTCGTCGTGCCAGTCGACCAGGGCTGCACGAAACTGCGGATCGAAGAACGCGGTGATCAGCGAGTTGCGATCGGCGATCGGCTTGCCGCGATAGCCGAACAGCGCGTCGGCGAGTGCGTTGAAGCCGATGATGTTCCACGCGCGGTCGCCCGCGTAGGCGGGCATCGAGCTCGCGTCCAAGATGGCTTGAATCGCGGCGGTCGCTTGCTTCGGCGGCGGCACCAGCACGACCTTCGGCGGCGAGCGACCGGCGAGCACGTACAAATGCGTGCGCTCGTCGCTGCCGAGCCGCAGCGCGGTCGCGATCGCCGCGAGTGCCTCGTCCGACGGATGGATCGCGCGGCGTTGCTCGAGCCACGTGTACCAAGCGACGCTCACGCCGGCGAGCTGTGCGACTTCTTCGCGGCGCAACCCCGGCGTACGCCGGCGCCCGATCGCGGGCAGCCCGACGGCCTCGGGCGTCAGGCGCTCGCGACGGCTGCGCAAGAACTCGGCGAGCGCGGCGCGTTTGCGCGAGCCTGGTACTGGCGATACCGGGATAACGCGTTGGCTGGTTCCAGGATTCACGAATGCTCATGCTAGCAGCCATGACGAAGCTGATGAAGGCATG